>JALHTA010000121.1 GCA_022865545.1 Actinomycetota bacterium
AGGGCATTTGTATAAAGGTCACCAAAACCATCATCTGAAGTAATAATAACAGACTTTTCAGGCAGAGCCCTTCCGTAGTCCAGATGATCCAAAAGGTCCTTAAAAGTTATAGTCTCAAATCCAAGGGATTTCAAAGTCCTGCAGAGTACATTAAAATGATAAGTATATAATTCAATAGGTATTTCAATATCGTCTTCAATAGCATGAAGCCCGATTATAGGGATCTTACCCCTTATATAAGGGCGTACCCCGAATACAGGGAGATCCTGCTTGACGGTTAGAAATTCCGGAGCTTCTTCGCTGCTAACCGATAATTGTACGGAAGCAAGGGCATCTTCGGTCAGGCCTTCCCGGACTAAAAGTGGTATGCTTACTTCCTTTGATCGGACTGGTTCCAGTTTTTCTATAAGAAATGGATCATATTGTGGATCCGTGATCAGAAGACCGCCTGATAACAGTTTGACTGTAATATTATTGCAGGCAGTGTCACCTGAATTGATTAAACTGATAACGGCTATAAGGGCTTCACCTGGATAGAGGTCACCTCCATTGATATCGGAAAGTTCTAGAGTCGACTGGTTAAAGGAAATAGTTTCCCCGGTCCCATCAGGACCGGGGTTTATATTTTCTACGGCTGTCCCGGACCGGCAGGATCCAAGAAATAGAAAAAGAAACAAGATAAAGACAATGGTAAAGAAAACAGCCAGAGTCTGCTCCAATATTTTTTTTAGTGGTATTACCAAATATTTCTTTTCCTAAAATTATATTAGGAATAATATTTTAACCTTAAAATTCATTATATTGAAATATTATTTTTACTATTTATCCCTGGTTACCCGGATTGACGATAAAAACCAGGATAAGGGTTCTTAAAATAGCAATATTTGCAAGTTAACAGTTATATATTTTTCTGATTTATGGTATTTTTATTTGTAAGGCGCTGGAAAATAATTATTTGATTGTGTTTAAGGATTTAATATATTTTTATTTTAAATGGAGTAAGTCGTGAGAATATTTTTAATAGTGATCTCATTTATTAACACTCTTCTCTATGTATTTATATATGCTTATTATGATAATGTACTGGATATGCTCGGGGCCACGGCAATATCTGCGGACCTGCAAAATCTTTTGAGGACCCTTGTATTGATAATAGCTGGATTCTGCATCGGTATTACTGTAATGCTGCTGCTTGATCTGAAAATAAATAGGAGCTGCTTTTCGGTAAAGAATCTACTTCTTATAGGCATAGTACCGTTTATCCTGCTGATACTTTCCCAGGGTTTTGTTTCCGGTTTTATAATATCCAGATTGTTTAGCGGGAGTGAAAAAATACAGGAACTTGTTTTTTATTTGCTTTCCAGGAATGTATTATGGTCGGTCTGGTCTGGTTTTGCACTTGGTACTTCCGTAAGGCCGGTTTTTGGAAAGGTCAGACACAAACATGCGGTTACTTATATCCTCAGGGATGACGATATTGTAGGTATGGAGGAATAGCCCTAAAATAAAAGGAAGAAGATGAGATTTACCCTGATAATAATCAGCTTTGTAAACATACTTCTTTACTATTCCGCGTATGCTTATTATGATACTATCCTGGCCGCACTGGCAAAATACGATCTGCCC
>JALHTA010000122.1 GCA_022865545.1 Actinomycetota bacterium
AGTAGCCAGTTCGGCATATCTTTTAGAAAATTTAGGTTTGAATTTTTCAAACATTCCCAGCATATCATGGGTCACAAGTACCTGTCCGTCGCAATCTGCCCCGGCCCCTATTCCTATTGTGGGTATTTGCAATTTTTTTGTTATTTTTGCTGCAAGTGAAGCCGGTATTTTTTCAAGTACAATAGCAAATGCTCCTGCCTTTTCAAGTTCCTGTGCGTCCTCAATTATTTTTTGCGCTTCGTTCCCGCCTTCTCCTCTAATGCCATAACCTCCAAATTGGTGGACGGATTGAGGGGTAAGGCCAAGATGGCCCATTACAGGTATGCCCGCAGCAGTTATTTTTTTTATAATACCTAAAATCTCGCGCCCCCCTTCGAGTTTGACTGCTTCTACCCTGGCTTCTTTTAAAAATCTTCCTGCATTAGTAACAGCTTCCCTGTCTGATGCCTGATAGGACATAAAAGGCATGTCTCCTACAACAAGTGCTCTTTTTACACTGCGTGTTACTGCCCTGCTGTGATGTAGCATTTGTTCCATTGTGGCAGGTATTGTATTATCGTATCCCAGAAGAACGTTTGCTACTGAGTCCCCCACCAGTATCATATCGATGCCGCTTTCATCTATCTGTGAAGCCATTAAAGCATCATATGCTGTAAGCATTGTTATTTTTTCGCCTTTTTCTTTCATTTCCTTTAAGGTGCTTATTGTTGTTTTTTTTATCATAATGTCTCCCCGATTATTTGATTTAGGTTTTTAGTATATCAATAATTTCATTATATACTTTATTTTCTATCCACCCGTTTTTTTTTGCGATCCCGGCTGTTTTTTTACCCATAAGTTTATAGATCTCGATATCCTTATCATTAAGATGTTTTTTAAAGTTTTTCATATGGTCTTTGATCGTTCCTGTGTCCCCGCGTGCTATTGGCCCGGTTAGTGATTTTTTGGTTCCGGCCTCGCCGATATTTTTAACCGTCCCCTCTACAAGCGATAGTAGGCCTTTTATGCTGTCCTCCGGCTTGATCCCGATCTTTTCATTTATATATACTGCATAATCCATCAGGGTTACAAGATAATTTGAAGCCACACAAGCTGCAGCATGGTATAGCGGTTTTTTGCTGTCTTCCACGATTATGCTGTGTCCTCCAAGGATTTCTACTATTGTTTTTGCCAGCACTTCTTCTTCCGGGGTATTGTATGTTATTCCATATTCTGTATTTTTTATCGTTTTTATTGCTCTTGGTATAGAAGCCAAAGATTTTAATGGGTGTATTGATAATGTATTTGCTCCCGCTTCTGTGGCAGCATTAAGGACTTTTAGTGGTTTTGAGCCGCTGAAATGTATAACAAAAATATCTTCTTTTTTTTGTTTTATTATTGTTTGTTTTTTCTGGCCGAATAGTTCCCGGCAAACTTTTTTTATAATATCATCAGGTGTACAAATAAATATGCAGTTTGCTTTTGCTGCTGCTTCTTTATTATTGGTAGTAAATAGTATTTTTTTAGAAAAATCTCCCAGTGTTTTTTTTGCCCGGTTAATTGATTTTATTGTTTGTGAGGATATTGATACGATTTTGGTATTTTTTTGGTTTTTAGAAGCAATAATAAAAGCTACTGTGGTTCCCAGTCTCCCGGCGCCAATAATAGCTATATTTATTTTTTTGTTTATAGTCATGGATTATTATTGTTTTGTTTTATGTATCTGCCGCGGTTTTTTCTTTGGTTTTTTATTAATAGTTTTAATTATTCTTTTGTGTGGATTAAAAACTTAGGATATACTTATTGGCATAAGCAGGTATGTCATGTCTTTGTTTTTTTCGGAATTTATTAGTATTGGTTTTAATGGTTCCTCTATTGAAAATATTATGTTTTTGTCGTCCATCATCATTATCCCATCAATTAAGAAATCTGGGTTAAATGATATTTCCATATTTTCTTCGCCGTAGGAAACTTCGAAATCTTCACTAGAGCTTCCGATTTCTTTTATATCCATTGTTACAATTATTCTGCCTTTTTCTATTATTAGTTTTATGGGAATATTGTCTTGCGAGATCGATGATATCCTGCGCACTACTTCGAGTATTTTTTCTTTTTCTATTATTATATTGTGTTTCATTGCCTCGGGAAGAAGTTGTTTATATTCCGGAAATTTTCCTGATAGAAGTCTTGATATTATTATGTTTTTTATTTTGTCTTCTTTTTTTAAATAAAATGCTATTTGGTTTTCTTCAAGTATTATTTCCAGATCATATTTTTTAAGGTCGTTTTTTATAATACTGTCGAGTACCCTTGCCGGGACAACAATTTTTATATCGTCGTTTTTATTTTTTAGTTTTTCTTTTATTATTGCCAGCCTATAGCTGTCTGTTGCAACCATGGTGAGGTTATTATCTTCCATTTCTATTAGTATTCCAGTTAGTATTGTCCTGCTTTCATCTTGTGAAACCGCTCTTTGTACCTTTAAGATCAGTGTTTTAAATTCATTTAACTGGATTTTTATAGGATTTTTTATATTAGTTTCTGGAAATGCAGGATATTCTTCGAGTGATAGTGTGTTTATATTAAAGTTTGCTTTACCGCTGGATAAGAGGACCTGGTTTGTTTCTTTATTTAGTTTTAGTGTTATTTTTGATTCATTTAAACTTTTTAATATATTTATAAGTATTTTAGCAGGCACCACTACTTTACCTTTTTCTTCAATTTTTACATTTATTGTTGTTTTTATGCTGGTTTCAAGATCTGTACTAAAAATGTTTAAATCTGAATCAATATCCAAAAGAACGCCGCTTAATATATAAGAAGAAATTTTTGGATTAATTGCCTTGCTTGAAAATAGTATTGCGTCAAGTAATTCACTTTTTGTGGTTTGAAACTTCATAAATACCTCTTTTAAAAAATCACATTGGTTTAAAAATTAAACTTATTTTATTATATATATTCTTTAATTAAAATAGTTAGTAATAATCATAGTACTGTTTAAATTGTTAACAAATAGCCAAACAGTGAGGTTTTTGTAAAACACACTGTTAGTAGATCGAGTAAAACTTGTTGAAAAAAAAGAAAGTTTTAAACAAAAAAAATATTTTACAAAAACACCTGAAGTTATAAACAAGAAAAATTAATAAATGTTAATAAAAACCAAGGGTTACTAACAGTTTATAAACAACACTTGTTTATAAACCTAAGGAGATTTTTTAATCCTATTGGTGATCTCCTGCATCTGCATATAAACATTTCTATCTTTGGTAATAAGACCCGCTATTTTAGACACAGCATAAATAACAGTAGTGTGATCCCTGCCACCAATAGCCCTTCCTATTTGTGGAAGAGAACTACTTGTGAGCTCCCTGGCAAGATACATAGCCAACTGGCGCGCATGCGAAATAAACTTATTTCTTTTACTACTTAAAATATCATTAATAGGTATAGAAAAAAATCTTGATACTTCTTTTATGATTTTTTGTATGCTGATTTTATATTCTTTATCCTCAGGAAGAATGTCCTTTAAGATATTCTTCGCTGTATCAAGATCAGGTTTTGAGTTAGTAAGCGAAGAAAAAGCAACAACCCTTGTTAGGGCACCTTCAAGCTCCCTAATATTAGAGGTTACCCTTGCAGCTATAAGATTTAAAATATCATCAGAAACAGTGAGCCTTTCTCGTTCTGAATATTTTTTAAGGATAGCCATGCGGGTCTCAAGGTCCGGGGGTTTAATATCAGTAACAAGACCCCACTCAAAACGAGACCTTAAACGCTCTTCAAGGGTCGCAATACTCCTTGGGGGGCGGTCGCTTGAAAGAATGATCTGGCGGTTAGTATCATGAAGAGCATTAAATGTGTGAAAAAACTCTTCCTGGCTGGCTTCTTTTTCTTCGAGAAACTGTATATCGTCCACAAGTAATATATCATTATTTCGATAGCTGTTTTTAAAACTACTTATATTTTTATACCGCAATGCATTAATAAAATCATTTAAGAATTTTTCAGCAGAAACATATTTTACTGTAAGGTTTGGAAAAAACTGTTTTGTATACTGGCCGATTGCATGCAATAGATGTGTCTTGCCAAGACCAACCCCCCCATAAATAAAAAGAGGGTTGTAGGTCTTACCAGGGTTTTCACATACTGCAAGAGAGGCAGTACACGCAAAACGGTTACCGCTCCCGACAACGAATGTATCAAAAGTATATTTTGAATTGAATAAAACTTCCTCAGAATTCCGGTTGTTTGGTTCATTATTTTCATCGATTTCCAAAGGCTCATTATTAAAAAATGAACCCTCTTCTACCTGATCCGGGGCTTGTGTGATTATTTTGATCTTACAAGCAGCACCGGCAATTTTTTTTGTGGAATTATTAAGCAATCCTAAATATCTGGACTCAAGCCACTCTTTGGCAAATGAACTTGGAACAGAAACAGTTAATATGTTTTTTTTTAAAGACTTAGGAGATATGCTTTCAAACCAGGTTTTATATGTAGGCAGATTTATATTACTTTTTATATCTGTAAGGATGTTTTCCCAAATACTGTTGATCTCACCATTCATACAACAATACTAAATATTATTTGAATAATATTCAAGGTATTTCAAACCTTTTTTAGACAATTTTCTTTTTCCTGAACTATCAGAAGAAAGCAATTTATTTTTTTCTAGTAACATTAGTTCCCTATAAGAGGTTGAAAGGCTAAAACCTAATTCCTGGCCAATTGTCGAAGGGCCGGCTTCTTCAAGCTCAAGGATAAGAAAGAGGATCTTTTTTTGTCTTTCAGTAAGGATCTCATTATTAAGTTTTTCAAAACCCTCTATAGAAAGCTTTTTTTCGATTTCTTCCGGGCTTAACCGGGGACCTTCAGGAATTGCGGCATCCTCAAGAGAAGAAAAACCATCTTGTCCGGGTGAGCCGATTTTTAATGAAATAACCGTTCCCTGCCGCATATTATCAGAAATATCTATTATCCCGCCGGAAAAAGTAATGGTTTCTTTAACAATTGGAAGTCCGGACCCCACACCTCTTATATATTGTTTCATGGTCGAGGTTGCCGAAGTATATCCTGGAAGCATTGCTTTTTCCTTATCATCAATTCCAGGCCCCTGATCAGAGACCATAATATGGTTGCCTTCAGACATAATGGATATTGCGATCTCTTTAAATTCTGCATGAATTAGGTTTTCAATGATCTCCCTGATAATAGTATATGGTATCTTGCCCCCCATCTCATGTGAAAGATTATAGGTTTTTTGTGATGTATCATTAATAAAATCTGCTATGTTTTCATATTTAGAGTCTATTACCCTGGGGATACTTCGCATATTATCATAGAGGGCTATCCTTACAGGAATAAAAAAACCTGCCTCTTTCTGGGCGGTTTTGCTTTTACTTTCTGCAATAGGAGCATTTTCCACAATAATATTTATGTAAATTAAGTATTATAAAATTATATAATAAGATTATACGTATAGAGTTCCGTATTTTTCACTACCCTTCCACCAAACTTAAGTTATCAACAGGTTTATAATAATATGATAGCTAGGAAAAAGCTACTATTTTATACAAACAACCAGGGATTTTAACAAGCCATGACATACAAGACAGTGATATTTTTTAAGTTATTAACATGTTTATCCACACCTGTGGATAAACTGGTTGAAAACTCCGGGAGATTTTGAAAAGTACCACTATATAATTTCTAAAAAATATATTACTATTTCAATGGTAAAATAATAAGAGAACAGGTGTTTGAGGACATGCCTAATTGAATAAGAGAGTTCTTGATATATAAAAGATTAAAATGTATAATCTACTACTTAACTGAAAATTTATACTGTAAATATTAATAATAGAGGAATGATTCAAGATGAAAAGGACTTTTCAACCCAATGTTAGGAAGAGAAAAAGGAATCATGGGTTTAGGGCAAGAATGAGCACAAAAGCCGGAAGGACAATACTCTCTAATAGAAGAAGAAAAGGAAGAAAGCGGCTTTCTGCTTAATATTAATTAAGGACAAAGATAAATTAAGTTTGAGACGATAAAAAGCAAAATTGTTTTTGATAAATTAAGATCAGAAGGAAAAGTTTTAAAAAACAAATACTTGATCATATATATATTACCTGGGCCAAAAAATACGAATATTTCAAGGGTCGGGTTTGGTATAAGCAAGAAGACCGGCAAAGCTTTCCAAAGAAATAAACTTAGAAGAATATTAAAAGAAGTATTAAGGAAAGTATTAATACCTTTTAATATAGATTTTTATCTAATTTCAAGGAAAAATATTGTAGGAGCAAGTTTTGCGGAAATAAAAGAAGGGCTTGAGGAAAGCTTGGGGTCATTCTTCTCGAATCAGAAATATAGTCAAAACTGATCTTTTGTAGGAAAGTGAAAATAATAATAATATTTTTTATAAAAACATATAAAAAATTCATATCCCCTATTCTACCGGATAGCTGCAGATTTTATCCTAGTTGTTCCCAATATGCCATGGATGCTATAGAGAAATATGGCGCACTTAAGGGCGGAATGATGACTACCTATAGGATACTGAGATGCAATCCATTTAATAAGGGCGGATATGACCCTGTAAAGTAATAAACGGAGGTCAAAAAACTTGGAAAGAATATATCAGTTATTATCACCAATTCAAAACGTTCTTGAAATTGTAGTAGTATTTCTTTATCAAAATGTTATAGCAAGCTATGGTATAGTAATAATACTGTTGACGATAATCGTTAGATTAATACTTACACCGCTTACAATAACGCAGACCCGTTCAATGGCAAGGATGCAAAAGATCCAGCCGCAACTTAAAGAACTTCAAAAAAAATATAAGGATGACAAGCAGAAACTCCAGCAGGAGACTATGGCATTCTACAAGGAAAATAATGTAAATCCCATGGCAGGATGTCTCCCCTTAATATTGCAGATGCCTGTATTTTTTGCACTATTTCAAACACTTAGAAACCCTACTGAAAAAGTAACCAGTGTAGTTGGGGATAATCTTAGTTTTCTCTGGTTGAAGCTAGACAAACCTGACCCTTACTACATTCTTGTGATATTGATGGTGGCAACTATGTTTCTTTCAACAAAGCTTTCCACCACAGACCCCAAACAGTCTAAGATCATGTATATCTTACCAGTAGTATTCGGCTTCATATCATTTCGGTTTGAGGCTGGAATTCTTTTATATTGGGTAACGACAAACGTATGGTCGATAGGCCAGCAGTGGGTAGTAAACAAAATAGTTAAAAGAGATACCGGAAAAGGAGGCAAAAAAGAAGATGAAAAAGAAGATCTAAACCTGGATGAAATAACAGCAATTGCCCGAAAAAAGAAGAAAAGAAGAAAGAATAAATAATCCTAAACAGGAGGTTTGTATGGTTGGAAACACAGGTATTGTAAATGCCATAGATTCTTTTGTAGCTTCACTTGAAGAAGAGCAAGTAAATGGAAAACTAATAGAAGATAATTCAAATACTAAAAAACCTGAAATGTCAGAAGATAATAGTCTGGCAGGACTAAATAATATTGCGCGGATAATTAAGAAAAGTATAGAAATGATCTGCCTGGGGGAAAAAGTAAAAGTTAATACGAAGCTTGATGATTTTGAAGTCTCGGTTCACGGAGAAGATCTTGGAATAGCGATCGGAAGAGACGGAAAGAATATGGCCGCACTGGAATATCTTATCAATTTAATAGGAAAAAGAAAAAAAATCGTAGATAAAAAAGTCACTATTGATATTAAGGACTATAGAAAGAATAAGATAGAAAAAGTAACAAATATTGCTATAAGGATGGCTAAGAAAGCCATTAAAGAAGGTAAAAAAATAGCACTAAAACCAATGTGTTCATATGAAAGAAAAATAATCCATAATGCATTGTCAAAGTTTAAAGATGTTACAACAAGAAGCAAGGATGAAGAGCCAAATAGAAGGATAATAATATATCCATTAAAAGAAGTAAAATAATTAAGCAAAAAACAATAGAATAAGGAAAAATGGCACCTAGGTGCCATTTTTTATGCATGTTTAAAAATTTAATAGATTTAAATATAATAGATTAACTTAATAAATTTAAAAGATTTAAGATGAAAGATTATAGAGAAGACACAATTGTAGCTATCGGGACAAAACCCGGAGAGGCCGCTATAGGAATAGTAAAACTAAGCGGGAATAACTCTATCCAGATAACAGATAGAATATTCAGGGCAAATAGTGGAAAGAAGATCTTTGAATTGGACACATATACTATGATATATGGATGGATCGAAGACAACAAAAAGAATATTGTAGATGAGGCAATAGTAACTATTATGAAGGCACCAGGTTCATATACAAGAGAGGATATAATAGAGATCAACTGCCATGGCGGCATTGCATCAATAACAAAAGTAATGGAGCTGTGTATGGAAGAGGGTGCCAGAATAGCAGAACCTGGAGAGTTCACAAAAAGGGCATTTATGAATGGAAGGATAGATCTTTCACAGGCAGAGGCCGTAATAGATATTATAAATGCAAAAACAGAACTGAGCCTAAAAATAGCTGCAAAAAACCTCAGCGGCAATATTAAAGAAAAAATGTTTGAAATAAAGGAGTCTGTACTAGAGGTACTTGTACAGTTGGATGCAGCAGTCGATTTTATTGAAGAGGACCTGGAGACCACCCCGTATGATGAACTAAAGAAGGATATACTAAAAATATATAATGAAGTTGGGAAATTAATAAGGAATGAAAAAAAGGGTGAGATAATAAAGAACGGAATAAAAGCAGCAATCGTAGGTAAACCAAATGTTGGAAAATCAAGCCTGTTGAATTTCTTATCCAAAAAAGAAAAAGCCATAGTTACCGAAATACCTGGTACGACCAGAGATGCTGTTGAGGAAATACTTTATATAGAAGGAATACCCCTGATCTTGATCGATACTGCGGGAATTAGAAATACAGAAGATAGAATAGAAAAAATCGGGGTAGAAAAAAGTTTGAAACAGATAGACGATGCTGATCTTGTAATAATAGTATTGGACGGAAGCAGGGAGTTTGACAATATTGATGCGCAAATAATTAATAAAATAGAAGAGAAGAAAACTATTTGTTGTATAAATAAAAAAGATATAAAACAGAAGATTAATATAGATAATATCGCATGCCACTTCCCTACCGGAAATATTATAAAAATTTCTGCATTAAAAGGCAGTGGGGTTAATATACTAGAAGAAAGAATAAAATCAATGATCCTTGATAATGGGGATTCTGGAATAGAAGAAAAGATAATTGTAAACACAAGACATAAAAACATTTTAAAAGAAATACAAAATATGATCAGTAGTGCCCTGGAAGCAATAGATAATAATTTATCTGAAGAATTTCCATCCTCTGATCTAAGAATAGCATATGAACTAATAGGTGAAATAACAGGCGAGACCGCAAGAGAAGATATACTCGATAGAGTATTTCAAAAGTTTTGTATTGGCAAATAAAACTTTTGCCAAAAATCAATATGATTAGGATATTTGACGCAATTGTTTCACGTGAAACATAGGAAATTAAATTAATGAAAAAAAAAGATATAAAAGAATATGATGTAGTAGTTATAGGCGGAGGGATCTCCGGTTGTGAAGCATCTTATATTTCAGCTGTAAATGGAGCAAGGACATTACTAATATCTATAAACACAGATACTATTGGGTATATGGCTTTTGAAAATTATATATCAAATGGAAAAGGAATAGCCGCTGCAGGAAAAAATGTCTGGAATGATCTAGTCATAAAAAATGCCGCAAGAAAAAACAAGCTCGATTTCAATAATGCTAAGAGTATAAAAAAAGACAATAGCAGCGATATGGTAATCATTGACAGAAAACGGCAAATGATAAAAATAAAAGAGATTATCGAAAATCATGAAAATATTGAGACCAGGCAGGGTCTTGTAATTGACTTAATTTTCGATGATAGTATCTATCATACGGTAACAAACGACGGTACTACATATAAAAGTAAAGCCATTATATTAGCTCCCGGAACTTTTTTTGATTCAATAATATTCTGGGGATCTTATTATATTGCTGCTGGAAGACCAGGAGAGATAGCGTCAAAAAAACTTTTAAGAAATCTTATTAAAAACGGTTTTGAATTTGTAGAAGCGAAAGTATATTCTGGACCTAGAATTGACGGAAGAACCCTGGACCTAAATAAATATATTAGAAATAAGGAAAGCCATAAACTAAATATAATCCCGGAAGGAAAAGAGACAAGCTAGTTGTATGTTGCTGGAGTTATGACTGCTAATAGTGAGGAAGAACAGTTAAAAACATTAAGGGAGATAAAAGGCCTGGAAAATGTAATAATTACAAGGCC
>JALHTA010000123.1 GCA_022865545.1 Actinomycetota bacterium
AGAAGCGCTTGACCTTATAAAGGAAAAAGCTTCCATTTATAACAGGAGGACCAAACTTTCTGCTAATCCGGCAAAGGAACTGGCGGTCAAGATAGGGGACAGGCTGCCAATAATCTATGGGACCGAAGGGATCTATTCGGCTCTTTCATATAGATTAAAATGTGAGATAAATGAAAACGGCAAGACTCCATGCTGGTGGAATAACTTCCCGGAACTTAATCACAATGAGACTGTCGGCTGGGAGAGACTTACAGGTATTACCGGTAGTTTTGTCCTGATAGCTTTCAGGGCCCCGGATGAGAACCCAAAGATAAGGACCCGTATTGATGTGACTTTGGGACAGATCAAATCAAATGTTGCGGAGATAGTTGAGATCCCGGTAGAAGGCCGCTCAAAGCTTGCGAAGGCGCTTTCGGCCATGTATCTGGGTGATATTGCTTCAGTATACCTGGCACTCCTTGCAGGGGTCGACCCTACACCTGTCGTAAAGATCGAATCCCTGAAAGCAGAGCTTGCAAAGCTTGATTAAAGATAGGATCATGCCCATATTTTTTGGGGCTTAAAATAATATAAACAAAAAAGGAAGGTTTGGAGTCTAATTAATTGTAAATATCACCAATTTAATATAAAAATAATAGATTTTAGTAAGGAAAGGCATAAAAAATGGATTACGATGTAAAAGATATAGGACTTGCAAAGCAAGGTAAAAATAAGATCGAGTGGGCCGAAAGGGAGATGCCCGTACTCAGAGGCATAAAGAAAGATTTCTCTGCAAACAAGCCTCTTAAAGGTGTAAATATATGTTCATGCCTGCACGTGACATCCGAGACAGCAAATCTTATGATAACACTCAAAGAGGGTGGGGCCAATGCTGTACTATGTGCATCAAATCCTCTTTCGACCCAGGATGAGGTAGCGGCCTCACTGGTCAAGGATTTTGGTATCAGCGTATTTGCTATAAAAGGTGAGGACAATGCTACCTATTATTCACATATAGATAGTGCCTTAAAAACCAGGCCGCAGATAACAATGGATGATGGAGCTGATGTAATATCTATCATACACAGCAAGAGAAAGGACCTTATAGAAGGAGTCTATGGCGGAACAGAGGAAACAACAACGGGAGTAATAAGGCTTAAGAGCATGGAACAGAACAAAGTGCTTGAGTATCCCATAGTGGCCGTAAATGATGCAAAGACAAAACATTTCTTTGATAACCGCTATGGTACGGGTCAGAGCACAATGGACGGAATACTGCGGGCCACAAATATCCTTCTTTCCGGCAAGAGATTTGTAGTGATAGGATATGGCTGGTGCGGAAGAGGAGTAGCCATGAGGGCAAGCGGAATGGGAGCTTCCGTAATAGTCCTTGAAGTAGATCCTTTAAAGGCAATAGAGGCAAAGCTAGACGGATTTGAAGTCATGACTAATGTCCAGGCAGCAAAAATGGGCGATATATTCCTTTCGGTAACAGGAAATAAAAATGTCATCGGGCCCGAGATACTGGCAAACTGTAAGGATATGTCAATTGTTGCAAACTCCGGACATTTTGACGCAGAGATAGATCTTGGGTACTTAAGGGAAAACAGCAAATCCAAAAGGGAGGTAAGGCCATTTGTCGAGGAATACCTCATGAATGACGGAAGGAAGATATATGTACTTGCCGAAGGAAGGCTCGTTAACCTGGGCGCTGCAGAGGGCCATCCGGCAAGTGTAATGGATATGAGTTTTGCCAATCAGGCGCTGAGTGCAAAATATATTTATGAGAACAGCTCCAAACTGGAGAAAAAAGTATATGTGGTCCCCGAAGATATAGACAAAGAGATAGCAAGGCTTAAGCTTGAGAGTATGGGAGTTGAGATCGATAAGCTTACCCCTGAGCAGGAGCAGTACTTGAGATCCTGGGAAATGGGAACATAATATGGAAGTTAGGGACCTGAGCAAATACTCTGGTGACTCAAAGGTCTGTACTATGTTATGGGAAAGACCTGTTTTGAAACTTATAGACCAGAGAAAGCTGCCGTTTGAAGAAGTATACTTTGAATGTAAAAGTGTCGAAGATATCGGAGAAGCCATCGTAGAAATGGTTGTCAGAGGTGCTCCTGCAATAGGAGTAACCGCCGCTTATGGTATAGCTATTGCTGCACTCAGCTTTGATGGAAGCCAGAATGGTGCATTCATAGAGCATTTATATAAAAGTATCGACTACCTTTCAAAGACAAGACCAACAGCCGTAAATCTTTTCTGGGCGCTTGACAGGATGAAGAAACTGATAAGCGGGACGGGCGGACTTGATACCCATGCGGTCACAGAAAGAATAGTGAAGGAAGCAGAGAAGATAGAGGATGATGACCTTAAGATAAATTATATGCTTGGAGGTAATGGGCTGAAAGTCTTTGAAGGGGCAGGACCAAGACTTAAGATACTTACCCACTGTAATGCAGGTGCCCTTGCAACTTCGGGCTACGGGACGGCACTTGCTGTAATAAGGAGCCTGCATAAAGGCGGGAGGATCGAAAATGTGATCGTGGACGAGACAAGACCTTTCCTGCAGGGTGCAAGACTTACGGCATGGGAGCTTCACCAGGAGAAAATACCTTTCTTTATAATCTCGGACAATATGGCAGGATATTTCATGTCGAAAGGGGAAGTAGACGCAGTGGTCGTCGGAGCAGATAGAATCGCCGCAAATGGCGATAGTGCCAATAAGATAGGGACCCTTTCCCTCTCAGTACTTGCTAAAAATTATGGAATACCTTTCTATATTGTGGCTCCTCTGTCGACTATTGATATAAATACGGCAGATGGAAGCCTGATACCTATAGAAGAACGGAACGAAAAGGAAGTAAGGGAAGTACTTGGAAAAGTAATAATACCTGAATATATGCAGGTCAGGAACCCGGCTTTTGATGTGGCTCCTGCAGACAATATTACAGGAATAATAACGGAAGCTGAAGTAATATATCCACCATTTGACAAAAACATTAAAAAGATATTTGATAGTATGTAGGCAGCTTAAGGAGGAATATCTATGAGCAGTAAAAAAGCAATGGTACTGGCGGCAGGATTGGGTACCAGATTGAGGCCGCTTACCGATCTTATATCCAAACCCATGGCACCAATAGTCAATAGACCGGTTATGGAGCATATAATAAAGCTCCTGGCACGACATGGTTTTAAGGACATTGTCTGCAATCTCCATTATTTTCCTGATGAGATAAAAAACCATTTTGGTGATGGCTCAAAATGGGGAGTAAATATAGTCTATTCTTTTGAAGAAGAGCTCCTGGGCACAGCTGGCGGAGTCAAGAAAGTAGAAGATTTTTTCGAGGGACAGACTTTCCTTGTGATCTCGGGAGATGCACTTACAGATATAGACCTGTCAAGGGCCTATGATTTCCATAAAGAAAAGAAAGGTGTGGCGACCCTGGTGCTTGCCAAGGTCGAGGATGCATCACAGTTCGGAGTTGTCATCCTTGATGATGAAAAAAGGATCAAGGGGTTCCAGGAAAAACCTCTAAGCGGTGAGGCAAAGTCAAATCTTGCAAATTGCGGTATCTATTTCTTCGAGTCAAGTATTTTTAAGTATATGCCCCCGAAGGGCCAGTTCTATGATTTTGGAAAAAACCTTTTCCCGGACCTGCTTAAAAGAGATATTGCCTATTATGGCTACCAGCACAGTAGATACTGGAATGATGTAGGCAGCCTGGATGAATATCAGATGGGCAATTTCGATGCGCTGGAAGGCAAGGTAAAGGTAGATATACCCGGCAAGATGATAAAAGAAGGCGTCTGGATAGGCAGGAACTGCAAGATACAGGAAGATGTGATCATAATACCGCCTGTGTGTATCGGCGATGACTGTACCATAAAAAGTGGAGCCAAACTTTATGGCCCGATAATCCTTGGAGACAATACTACTGTTGATGAACGCGCCATTCTTTACCGCGGGATAAAGTGGGGTAGCGGATATGTGGGAAAAGATGCATCGCTTATCGGTGCGATCATAGGATATGCTGCAGAGATAAGGGATAAGGCTTCGGTCCTTGAAAAGGCAGTAATAGGCTCAAGAAGTGTTATCAAGGACGGGATCAAGATCCATCCTTCAGTTAAAATAATGACAGATGAAATAATAGATATTGACAGAAAAAACACAGAGGAAGAATAGTAGTATAAATATGCCGGAACAAGGCATAATTGATTTTTTTAAAAATATGGTCCACCCGGCCATGTGCGCAGCATGTGGAAAGGATTACCCTGAATTTCTTTGTCCAGATTGCTCAAGCGAGATACTTCCAATAGACTTAAATAAATGTTGCCGGTATTGCGGAATACCACTCCTTTCATCAGGTACCCGGGAAGGTATATGCAGTTCATGTAAGGAATCTGGTCTTAATTTTACCCGCCACCTGTCATATACCATTTATTCTGGAAATATGAAAAGGATAATAAAGAAATTCAAATATAGTAAGATCTATGGACTTGATAATGTGCTGGCAGGATTTCTGCATAAGACTTACAGGAGATATTTTGCCAGCAAGTCCATAGACTATATAGAAACGATACCCGGGGAGCATACAAAAAAACTTGCAAAAAGATTTTCAAAAATAGTTAAAATTCCATTCAAAGGTAATATAATAAAGATAAGGGATACCCGCAGGCAGAGCGGACTTGATCTGGGTGCCAGAAAGATCAATATACTGGATGCCTTCAAGCTTAGAAACTGCCTGGAATACAAGGATAAGAATATCCTAATACTAGATGATGTCTGGACAACAGGCAGTACGCTTAAAGAGATATGCAGAATAGTTCGCCAGGGTGGAGCAAGAAAAGTGTTTTTATTGACTTTAGCAAGGGGAGCATAGAGTGGACAGATCAGATGGAATAGTAAAATGGTTTAGCGCGGAGAAGGGATTTGGATTCATAGTATGTACCGGGACACCCCATGGAGAAGCAGAGATCTTTGTTAACTATTCATCAATTCAATCAGAAGGTTTTAAAATGCTTGCCAGGGGACAAAAAGTGGAATTTGATCTTGCTACTGATGAACGGGGATATTTTGCAAAAAATGTAAAAGTAGTGTAGATTGCTTACCATTTATTGAATGTTAAAGACTTTATTTATAAATATCAGGGAGACCTGTAAAATATTATTAAATAAAAAACAAGGAGGTTGTCCATGGAGTACATCGTAAAAGCAAGGAACTTTGAACTCAATGAGAAGATCAAGGACTATTCAGAAAAAAAGATCAAAAGTAAGATCGAAAAACTGCTTGAGAGGACGACCAAGACTGAGGTCAAGTTTGTGATGGAGAAGAATCCGAGGATCACTGAAAATAATAGGGTAGAAGTCACCGCATTTGCATCCGGAGCTGTCATCAGGGTGACCGATACCGGTACGGATGTCTTTGCGGCAATTGACAAAGTCAGTAGCAAGCTGGAAAGACAGATAAAGAAATACAGGGAAAAAATGAGCAGAAAAGGTAGGAAGAACCATGATAATGCTCCGGGTATAGGTACTTCAGATATCGGGAAGATCGGTTCAGCAGATTCTGGAAATATAGAAGAAAAAATAAGGAATTCAATAGTAAAGACTAAGACTTTCATGCTAAAGCCTATTTCTCCGGAGGAAGCAGTCATACAGATGGAACTGCTCGGTCATGATTTCTTTGTTTTTATAAATTCAGAGACCGAAAGGACAGCAGTAGTTTACAAGCGAAAAGATCTAAACTATGGTCTTATTGAGCCTACAATATAATAAATATTATAAAGTTTGGAGTTTTAGATAAATGTTTTCAAAATTAGCAAAGATATTAAAAGCCGGCGAGGGTAGAAACCTAAAGAAATATGATTCCCTTATAACTGCTGTAAACAATCTTGAACAAGAGATCAGTAAACTCCCCGATGACAGCCTTGCGGCGAAAACGGCTGCACTTAAGCAAAGATATGATAATGGCCAGGAACTTACTTCACTTATGCCTGAGGCATTTGCGGTAGTGAGGGAGACGGCAAAAAGAGTTATCGGGATGAGGCATTTTGATATCCAGATAATGGGTGGCGCAGTTCTTTTTGAGGGTAAGATCGCAGAGATGAAGACAGGTGAGGGAAAGACACTTGTGGCCACGCTGCCGGTATATCTGAATTCCTTTACAGGAAAGAGTACCCATCTCGTTACTGTAAATGACTATCTTGCCAAAAGGGACAGTGAATGGATGGGACCGGTATATAATTTTCTGGGACTAAAAGTCGGGCTCCTTCAGCATGATATGCCGAAATCTGATAAAAAAGAGCAGTATTTGTGCGATGTGATCCACGGTACCAATAATGAATTCGGCTTTGATTATTTGAGGGACAATATGGTCCTAAGTAGTGAAGATATGGTCCAGAACGGACACTCCTATGCAATAATAGATGAGGTGGACAGCATACTCATAGATGAGGCAAGAACTCCCCTCATCATATCAGGAGTGGCCCAGGGAACAACTGATATGTATCAGAAATTTGCCCGGATAATCCCCAGGCTCTCAAAGGAAGAAGACTATGAGATAGATGAGAAGGCAAGAACCGTGGCCATAACTGAAACAGGTGTTGAAAAAGTCGAACAGATTACCGGCCTCGATAATCTTTACGATCCCCAGAATTTCCGATATATCCATGCGCTCAATCAGTCGCTTAAGGCTCAGAGCCTCTTTAAGCGGGATGTGGACTATATGTTAAAGGACGGCGAGATACTAATAGTCGATGAATTCACAGGAAGGCTCATGCCGGGCAGAAGGTATAGCGAGGGCCTGCATCAGGCCATAGAGGCCAAAGAGAGTGTAAAAATAAGGGACGAGAATCAGACACTTGCCACGATAACCATACAGAATTACTTCAGGATGTATGAGAAACTTGCAGGCATGACAGGTACCGCCATTACAGAGGCGGGTGAATTCAGGCATATATATGATCTGGAGACTGTAGTGATCCCCACTAATATGCCCATGGTAAGAAATGATATGCCGGATCTTATTTATAAAAATGAGAATATAAAATATGAAAGGGTAGTCGAGGATATAATAGAAAGGCACGGGAAGGGACAGCCGCTCCTCGTAGGTACAATATCGATCGAGAGATCAGAGAGACTTTCCGGAATGCTTAAGAGGAGGGGAATACCCCATCAGGTCCTTAATGCAAAATACCATGAAAGGGAAGCTGAAATAATAGCTGAAGCGGGCCAAAAGGCGACTGTCACTATCGCTACAAATATGGCAGGCAGGGGCACCGATATAGTACTGGGAGAAGGAGTCGTCGGGCTCGGGGGACTTCATGTCCTGGGTACCGAGAGGCATGAGTCCAGGAGGATAGACAATCAACTTAGGGGCAGGAGCGGGAGACAGGGCGATGCAGGCTCCAGCCAGTTCTATCTCAGCACAGAGGATGAACTGCTAAGGCTATTTGGATCCGACAGGATATATTCAGTTATGGATACCTTTAAATTTCCCGAGGATATGCCAATCCAGCACCCGCTCATAAACAGGTCAATAGAGAATGCCCAGCGGCAGGTAGAGGGAAGGAACTTCGAAGTAAGAAAGCATGTGCTTGAATATGATGATGTGATGAACAAGCAGAGGGAAGTGATCTATGCCCGCAGGAAGAATATCCTTAAACAGGAAGACCTTAAGGAAATTGCACTTAAGATGCTTGAAGATGTGATGGGTGCCAGCGTTAATTTTCATATAAATGACAGGGAATATCCGGAGAGATGGGATCTTGAAGGACTTGAAAGTTTCCTTGGAGCGATATTCAAAAAGGATAGTATTTCAGACATCCTTGACAGGGACAGGATAATAGAAGAAAAATGGGATACAAAAAAACTTAAGTCAGAGCTGATCTCCAGGGGGGTACAGTTGTACGGTTACAGGGAAGAAGAGTATTCACCTGAGGCCATCAGAAAACTTGAAAAGATCGTCATGTTAAATGTGATCGATAATATGTGGAGAGGACACCTGCTTGAGATGGACTATTTGAAAGAAGGCATAGGACTCAGGGCGATCGCGCAGAAGGATCCGCTTGTAGAGTATAAACACGAGGCTTTCAGTCTTTTTAAGCAGCTTATTGATGAAATAAAATTTGATACTGTAAAACTTTTATTCAATGCCCGTATTATTACTGCCGGGGAACAGGATTCCCGGAAGAGCCAGGAGCTTTCAAATATTAAGGCGAGTGGTCCTTCTGAACCTGCACCCGAGGGGAGACAGCCGGCACAGGCAGAATCTTCTAAAGTGGGAAGAAATGAGCCATGCCCATGCGGTAGTGGGAAGAAATATAAAAAATGCTGCGGAAAGTAGATTCTGGGCTGGATCAAAATACCTGGGTGTTAACCTGAAATCGGCATAATCCTATTATAATAACATTATAGAGATTATTTATATGAACTCTGCCGGTGCTGTATCACATATATTTTAATTAATTCTTCACTATTCTGATACTGGTAGATTATACGGTATGGCCAGGATCTCAGAGATCTGAATTTATTTAAGGGTCCCTTTAATTTTTTACCAGATAATTGATAGTTCTAAACTGTGTTATTGCAGACCTGAAAGAGGGGTGGTCAAAGAAAAATGTCAAAAAAAGAGTTGCCATGCATAGCTGAATGATATATCATACATAAAGTCACAATATTATGGATTATGAATGAAAATACATACAGTACTTATTGTATTTTAGTTTATTTCTAATATAATAGAATAAAAAGGAGGTCTTTTATGAATGATGCTTCATTTAAAGATTGGATATCTATGAGTGATAAAGCTCTTATTGATACAATAGGGTTTTTCATTCAACATAATAGGTTGAATCAAAACAAATCTCAAGGCATTGTAGCCAGAGATGCTGGAATAAGCCGGTCTACCCTAAGTCTTGTAGAGCGAGGAGAAAAAATATCCTTGAGTAGCTTGATCAAGATTTTACGTGTATTGGATTTATTATATATTATGAATATTTTTAAAATCGAAAATGAAATCAGTCCAGTTGAATACGCCAAACTTAAAAAAAATGAAAGACAACGGGCTCGTAGCAAGGTTGAGAATGATGATATGATCTCAAATGAGGATTTAGAATGATAGATGTTGCTGAAATAAAAATATGGGGAGAATTATTAGGTGCTGTAAGGTGGGATGTTCAGAAACAATTAGCAAGTTTTCAATATGACAAAAAATTTTTGACCAGAGGATTTGATCTATCTCCTATAAAAATGCCAATTAAAAATGGTAATAGAATTTATAATTTTCCTGAATTAAGAAAAGAAAAAGACGAACAGATAGACACTTTTAAGGGGTTGCCTGGTTTATTAGCAGATACATTACCTGATAAATATGGAAACCAGTTAATGAATGTCTGGTTAGCTCAAAACGGAAGATCCGTCAATAGTTTGAATCCAGTGGAACAGCTATGTTTTATTGGAACCAGGGGAATGGGGGCTTTGGAGTTTGAGCCAGCTCAATTTAAATCAAATAAAAAAACTTTTGCAATTGAAATAAAGAGTTTGATTGAAGCTGCCCAAAAAATGCTGTCTAATCGAAAAGATCTCAAAGAAAGTTTACAAAAAAATGAGCAGAAAGCAATGAGTGAAATATTGAAGATTGGGACATCTGCCGGAGGGGCAAGGCCAAAAGCTGTAATTGCATATAATAAAAAAACAGGCAGAGTACGATCTGGTCAAACTATTGCTCCCAAAGGTTTTGAACATTGGTTACTTAAGCTTGATGGTGTAAGTAATGTACAATTTGGCATCAGTCATGGATTTGGCAGAGTGGAATATGCATATTACTTAATGGCAAAGGATTGCAGAATTGACATGATGGATAGTGAGTTATTAGAAGAAAATAGCAGAGCTCATTTTATGACTAAAAGGTTTGACAGAGAAGGAAGTAATACAAAACATCATATACAAACTTTTTGCGGGATCAGCCATTTTGATTATAACAATTTATATAGTTATAGTTATGAGCAGTTATTCCAGACTATGAGAACACTTAGGTTAACTTATCCTGAATCTGAACAGATGTTTAGAAGAATGGTTTTTAATGTAATGGCTGTTAATTATGATGATCATACTAAAAATTTTTCTTTCAGATTAAAACAAAAAGGCAAATGGGAATTGTCTCCTGCCTATGATGTTTGTTATTCATATGATCCTGATAATATATGGGTCAACCAACACTCACTAAGCATTAATGGGAAGAATAAAGATATTAATAAATCTGATCTTAAAACAATTGCCCTTACAAATAATATTAAAAAATGGGAAAAAATAATTGAAGAAATAAAAGATATTGTTTGTAACTGGGAAGAATATGCTGATAAAGTTAGAGTATCTTCTAAATTAAAAAACAAGATAAAAGAAAATTTAATTGCATTAAAATTTAGAAAATAAAATAGAATGAAATTTATTCACACTTGTATCAAAATTGGCAGCAAATTATATTATGTTAAACTATGAGATAATTAATAAGTAGTAGCATGCAGATCCGGAGGATAGATGTTAGACGAACAAAGAAGTAAATATGACGATCTTTTAAAAAAGTTGATTTATTTACGGGACTGTCTTTGAAATAGATAAAAAGTTAAACCAACTCGAAAAACTACATACTCAGACTACTGTGCAGGGATTCTGGGATGACCAGGAAAAAGCCCAGAGGACCACACAAGAAATAACAGGACTTAAAGATATCATAAATTCTGTCCAGGGCATTGAAGGAAAGCTTGAAGATGTGGAAACAGCACTGGAAATGCTTGATGGTGGAGATGATCCGGGGCTGGCAGAAGAGCTGGATGAGAATCTTAAGTGTTCCGGAAAGGACCTTGAAGAACTTGAAGAAAAAGCGATGCTCGGCCAGGAACATGACAGCTATCCTGCAGTAGTTACGATCCATCCTGGAGCAGGAGGGACAGAATCTGCTGATTGGGCCGAGATGCTTTTTAGGATGTACAGCAGATGGATAGAAAAAAGGAAATTTTCCTTCAGGATCATTGACCGTCAGGCCGGGGATGAAGCAGGAATTAAAAATATTACTTTCACTGTCTCGGGAAAGAATGCTTTTGGGCTTCTTAAAAGTGAAAAGGGAATACACAGGCTGGTAAGGATATCTCCATTCGATTCTTCAAAAAGAAGGCACACCTCCTTTGCGTCTGTCGATGTGATACCGCTTATTGAAAACGATATTGATATAAAGATCAATAAGGAAGACTTGAGGATAGATACATACAGGTCCAGCGGGGCGGGGGGCCAGCATGTAAATGTCACTGATTCTGCAGTGAGGATAACCCATATACCATCCGGAACTATTGTGCAGTGCCAGGATGAGAGGTCGCAGCTTCTTAACCGGCAGACAGCCATGCAGATACTCAGTTCAAAATTGTTTGAATTAGAGCAGAAAAAGAACCGGGAAGAGATCGAAAAACTCCAGGGAGAGAAAAAAGAGATAGGGTGGGGCAATCAGATAAGAAGCTATGTCATGATGCCATATCAACTGGTAAAAGATCACCGGAGTCAAGTAGAAATAGGAGATATCAACTCCGTACTTGATGGCAGTATCGACCCGTTTATCAGGGGATTTCTTGAAAAAAAATTAGCCAGAGAGTAAACTCTAAATAATTAAAAAACTTTATGATTAAAACATAGTATTAAGGTATACTTTAGCCTTATGAAAATGATCGAATTTAAAAATGTCAGCAAGATATACGATAATGATACTGTTGCACTAAAGGATATTGACCTCAATGTCGATAAGGGAGAATTTGTTTTTATGGTGGGCCCCAGCGGCTCCGGGAAATCGACCTTTATAAAACTCCTTATAAAGGAAATAGATGAGACAAAGGGTAATATATTTATTGCAGGCAGGAATATCTGCAATCTAAAAAACAGCAGGATACCGCAATTAAGGCGGAATATAGGATGTGTATTCCAGGATTTTAAACTTCTTCCAAATAAGACTGCTTTCGAGAATGTAGCATTTGCGCTTGAAGTCATAGGCAGGCCGGGTTATGAGATCAAGGTTCAGGTACCACAGGTATTAAAACTTGTAGGTCTTCATACCAGGGGTAGTTCCTACCCGCATCAACTTTCGGGGGGAGAGCAGCAGAGGATATCTATAGCAAGAGCATTTGTGAACCGTCCACCTATACTTTTGGCTGATGAACCCACAGGAAACCTTGATCCGGCGACTTCGGAAGGGATAATGAAGATACTTTCCAGGATAAACCTCACTGGGACCACAGTTGTCATGGCCACACATGACAGGAGCATAGTAAATTCCATGAGGAGAAGGGTGGTCGAGCTGGAAGAAGGAGAGATTATAAGAGATCAAAAGAGAGGGGTTTACGGGGATTAATCATGGTCAGACCCAGGTATTTTTTTAGTGAGACTTTTACAAGCTTTAGAAGAAATTTTTTGATGGGATTTACTGCTATAACCACTGTAGCAATAACACTTTTCATCGTTGGTTTTTTTACAGTACTGGTTTTTGACATACAGAGCATAATAAATTCTATCAAGGGCCAGGTAGAACTTGCAGTATATCTTCAAGATAATATTTCTCCACAGTTAAATGACTATATTGAAACTGAGGTCAATAGCTGGGAAGAGACAGATGAAGTAAAATATATCTCAAAAGAACAGGCCCTCGAGCGATTTAAGGAACAGAATGAGGGAAGTGACATATTAAAGGAAATCCAGGGCAATCCGCTCCCTGCTTCATTTGAAATAACCTTAAATGATCCTGAAAAAGTAGAACTTATAGCCCTCCGGTTCCTGGATAAGGATGGAAACTATATTGAGGGTATTGATGATGTTGTATATGGGCAGACCTATGTCAGGAGGCTTTTTTCCATCACTGCGATAATCGGGACCATAGCATTTATTATTATAATCGTTCTTTTGCTTGCAACCATTGTTCTTATCTTTAATACTATAAGACTTTCCATATATGCAAGGAGAAAAGAGATCGAGGTGATGAAACTGGTCGGTGCATCCAACTGGTTTGTTCGGACACCATTCCTTTTCGAAGGTTTTTTCGAAGGTTTTATAGGAAGTATAGTATCAGTAGTAATGCTTTACCTGCTAGGAAATTTTCTCCTTATTAAAGGAGAACGGGTAATAGTCGACACCATGAGGATAAAGGAGCTTGCCATACTTGGAAGCGGAAATATTATAATATATGTATATATCGGACTGATAGTTTTAGGAGGATTACTAGGGATCATCAGCAGCGGTATAGCACTTAGAAGATATGTAAAGATCTAGAGCATTTTATATTTACAATAATGAGAAAAGCAATAATAAAAATCATAATTTTGTTTGCAGGTCTTCTAATTTTACTTTCAGTATTTAATATATCTTCAGGTCCCGGGCAGCTTCAGGGGCAGACGCTAGAAGAAGAACTCCAGAGAATTAAAGAAGAAAGGGAAGAAGCCCAAAAAAAGATAGATGAAGTAAGAAAGACAGAGCAACACTATATGGGCGAAGTCTCTAAAGTGGAAGAGCAACTCATTGGTGCACTTTCCGAACTTGATGGATTCAATGCCCAGCTGGGTGATGCTAAAAGTATCGTAGACAGGACCACTATTGAGTTGGTCCTTAAGGAGGAAGAGCTAAACAAGATAGAGGATGAACTTTCTGAAAAGATCTTGATTCTTAATAATCGTATTGCCGAGATCTATAAGAATGGTAATAGTAATGTCCTCGAGGTGCTGCTTAAGGCGGAAAACTTTATCGAATTTATCTCCAGGATGAAGCTAATGAACCTTTTTGCCCAACAGGATACCGATGATGTCCTTGATATCAAGGAAAAAAGGAATGCAACGCTGGGGATAAAAAAATCCATAATAGACTTACGCGAACAACAGAAGGAACATAAAGAAAAAATTGAAAGGCTTGTGGTACAGTCAGAAGCAAAAACTGCAGAGGTCGAGGACCTCTATGGCGAGAAGCAGGGCCTTCTTTACCAGACAAGGGCAAACAAAAATGCTCTTATAGCCATGGAAAAGGAACTCGAGATAAGGGAAGCGGAAGTAACCAGGATACTTGAGAGCTATAAGTACGGGACAGCTCCATCAGGTAAATTCATGTGGCCGGTGGCCGGGAGCTTTAGGTCCGGGTTTGGCTGGAGGATCCATCCGATATTCGGAACTAATAGGTTTCATACAGGGATTGATCTTACTGCACCGCACGGCACCCTGATAAAAGCCGGTGACGGCGGACAGGTGATACAGGCAGGTTATTCCGGCGGATATGGATATACGATCCTGCTATATCACGGTGGCGGTTTTGCTACAAGGTATGCACATCTTTCCAGTATCCGTTGTACAGTAGGACAATTTGTAGCCAGGGGGCAGGTCATTGGCCTTGTAGGTTCTACTGGTTGGACCACCGGGCCTCATCTTCATTTTGAGGTCAGGATAAATGGTGCGGCCCAGAATCCTCTTCAATATCTGGAATAATATTAAATCATATATTTACAATTACTGGAGATAGAATGAAAAAGATAATAATACAAGTGCTCGTATCTATTGTAGTAATAATCTTTGTCTTTACTGCGGGATTATGGGCAGGTTTTAGTTTTAATTCCATAAAAAAGTATTTCTTGAGTTCAAGCAGCGGCAGCAGTGATACAAATAGCACACAAGAGGAAAAACCCGGTCTATTCGAAGGAATCTCAGAGACCATTAAAAACCGTTTCAATCTAACACCTTTTGAAGAAGCGTTTGACTATATTAGCAATGATTCCCTAACGACTTTCGAGAATCAGGAGCTTCTACAGGCTGCGATAGAAGGTATGCTAACTCTTCTTGATGACAGGCATGCTGACTATTTCACTATAGATGAATATGAAAAGATAACAGAATCATACAGCGGTACGATGAGCGGGATAGGCATAATAGTCACACAGGACGATGAAGGCAGGGTAATAGTGGTAAAACCGCTTCCCGATACGCCTGCAGGCAGTGCCGGTATAAGGGAAGGGGATCATATAGTAGCTGTAAACGGGCAGGACATATCAGAAATGGTCCTTGAAAATGTAGTGACACTTATAAAAGGTAAAGAGGGGACAAGCGTTGATGTTACATTCTACCGTCCGGATGAAGACAGGACATTTAAGATAACACTTATAAGGGCCCGCTTCTATGTGCCGAACCTTTTTGCAGAAATGATAGAAGACAATATAGCATATATCCAGTATATAGGTTTCCAGGACGGGGGAGCAGAGTTCCTGGAATCCGAAATCGAAAAACTTATAGGCGAGGGAGCTGAATCAATAATATTTGACCTGAGGAATAATCTGGGGGGCACCCTTGATGATGCAGTAGCGGTTTGCGACTTGTTTATGGACAGTGGTGCAATTGTTACTGTAAGGGGCAGGACAGATAGTGAAGAAAGGGTGGATGAATATTTTGCAGAAAAGGGAAAATATACTGAGATACCGCTTATAGTCCTTATAAATGGATTTTCAGCAAGCGCCTCGGAACTTGTTGCCGGAGCCCTGAGGGATAATAAGAGGGCACTCCTGGTGGGAGAGACAAGTTTCGGGAAAGGTACGGTACAGGTGATCCATGAATTATCAGATGGATCAGGACTTAAGTTTACTACTGCAAAGTATTTCCTGCCATCCGGGGTCTCGATTGAAGGTGTCGGAGTCCTTCCTGATATTGAAGTGGTACTGACAGCCATAGACAAAGAGGACCTTCAATTAAACAAAGCCATTGAAGAAATAAAGAAGATGACCCGCGGACAATGAAGACGATATTGGACGGAATAAATTGAGTAAACCTAAAAATAAGAAAAAACAGGATCCGGACGGAAGAAGGCTTGTTGCCCAGAACAAGAAAGCAAGGTGGGATTTTTCAATCCTTGACAGTTTTGAAGCTGGTATTGTGCTCTGGGGGAGTGAAGTCAAATCTGTAAGGGATCATAGAGTTAATCTTAAGGATAGCTTTGCCCGAATAAGAAATAATGAGCTTTATAGCTACAATATACATATTTCCCCTTATACCAATAGCAGGATCGAGGACCTTGACCCAAGAAGACCGAGAAAGCTTCTGATGCACCGCAAACAGATCGACCGTCTACAGGGAAAACTCATAGACAAGAGTCTTACACTTGTGCCGCTTAAGATGTATTTTTCAAAAAATGTCGTTAAGGTCGAGATAGCACTTGCAAAAGGCAAAAACAAAGGTGATAAGCGCCGGGACATCATTGACAGGGAACATGATCTCGAAATGAAAAAGGCTTTGAAAAATAGCCGGATTTAGTATAATATATGTCTGCCTTGAAGAATTTTAACCCTTTTTTGGGGGCGACCTGGTTTCGACGGGGATAGATTGAGCCTGAATGGCAAGCCGAGTATCAGAACTCGTAAATAACTGAAACATAAACATAAACGCTGATAATAGCGAATATGCTCTAGCAGCCTAGTTTAGGCCGCTACGTCTACGGAGGTTTTCCTGCAGCTTCCAGTGGGCGACGATTAGCAGGATACTCTATATGAAGGGTCTGCTATCATACAGAGGAAACTTTTGCAGACTGGCCGATACGGACCTTGTCTATAAGGGACGTCAAGGCGAGAATTAAATTATAGACTAAGCTTGTAGAAGTTCTGGTGGCAATATCTTCGGACGCGGGTTCGATTCCCGCCGCCTCCACCATGAAGACAGCCTTACCCGGATGTAGAATTATCATAAATAATTCTTGCTATTTTTTTTACAATCTTTTATCATTTTGCACTGTTTTGTTATAATATTATGAATTTTGTAAATTGGAGTGATTTATTTTGACAATAGACCATAAAACTTTATATAACACTGAAATGCTATCAAAAGATTATGCATCAAGGGATTATCTGGAACCTGCTGAAAGAGCAGTCATAGAGGTCCTGGACTCAAACCTATCCAGTATGAAAATGCTGGATATGGGTGTCGGAGGCGGAAGGACGACAAAATATTTTGCACCTCTTGCACTCAATTATACCGGTGCTGATTATGCACATGCGATGATCAATGCATGTATTGAAAAATATGGAGATGATTATTATTTCATAACTTGTGATGCAAGGGATATGGAAGAATTATCAGATAATAGTTTTGATTTTGTCCTTTTTAGCTTCAATGGGATAGATAGTTTTAGCCATGAAGATAGGATATCAGCATTGAAAGAGATCCACAGGGTCCTTCGACCGGGCGGATACTTTTGTTTTTCTTCACATAATCTAAACTGGAACGGATTACCGGATCTTTTTAGCTTAAAACCGGCAAAGAAAGCAGCACTGGCCAATAAATCAGGTGCAAGTGAAGAGACAAAAGACTTTAAAAAAAATGTTGACCGCGGTTTCAGGTCAGCATACAAGATAGCACGTTTGAGTATTTTAAACCGGAGCTTCCGGATGAAGGGTTATATTAGCAAACTTAGAAAGTCCGAACGGGGATATATTTATGATAATTCTTTAAATGGCAAAGTTAAGGTCTATTATATTACAAAAGATGAACAGTTCAGACAGCTAAAAGCTGCAGGTTATAATAATATAAGTACGATCTGCCGTAATGGTTTTATTACCAGTAGTACTTCTCTTTTAAATCAGGACGGATGGATCTATTATTTGTGCCAGACAGGTAAAAACGAGAAACAGAAAGAGTAAGATTTGGATAATAGACCAATAGGCATATTTGATTCAGGTGTAGGAGGTCTTACTGTACTCAGGGAGATAATAAAGGAAGTACCTAATGAAAATACAGTTTATTTCGGAGATACGGAAAGATTCCCATACGGCCCCAAAGACCTCCGCGATGTAAGGGATTTTGTCTTCAAGGCTGCAGAATTTCTTGAGAAAAAAGATATAAAGATGCTTGTAATCGCATGCAATACTGGGTCCGTAGCAGCATTAAAAAAATTAAAGCAAACATTGAAAATCCCCGTAATAGGTGTAATAGAGCCAGGTGCCAGAACAGCTGTAAGCAATACAAAAAATAAAAGGGTCGGGGTCATTGCTACAAAAGGCACAGTAGGGAGCGGGGCATATGAGAAAGAAATAAAAAAGATTGATCCGCAAATAGAGATTTTTTCAGTTATTGGATCTATTCTTATAGAATATATTGAAAAAGGAATACTTACAGGTGAAAACCTTAATGAAAACATAAAAAGCTGTCTTAAACCCCTGCTCAAACATAATATCGATGTTCTTGTGCTTGGCTGTACTCATTTTCCATTAATAGAAAGACAAATACTTGAAGTAAGCAGCAATGATTTTGAAGTCATAAACTCTGCTGTGGAGACAGCAAAAGATGTTAAAAAACTTCTGATAGAAAAAAATCTGCTTGCCAGGCAAGAGAATAAAGCTAATAGGATATTTTACGAGACTGCCCTGGAGGGAAATTTTTTTAAAACAGGAAAAATGTTTCTGGGGAGCGAGATAAAGGAAGTCATCAGGACAAAGCTTGAGATATAATAGTATAAACAGAAAGGCAGAAATATGTCTGAAAGACATGACGGAAGAAAAAATGATGAGATCAGGGATATAAAGATAACCAGAAAATATATTTCTCATGCTGACGGGTCGGTTTTTATCGAAATGGGAAATACTCGTATTGTTTGTACGGCAACTGTGGAAGAAAAGGTCCCCCCCTTTTTAAGGGGCAAGGGAAAGGGATGGATAACTGCCGAATACGATATGATACCCGGATCGACACCCCGGAGGATCATAAGACCTCAAGCTTCAGGAAGAATAAATGGAAGGACACATGAGATACAGAGACTTATCGGCAGATCGCTAAGAGCCGCAGTGAAACTCGACATGATAGGTGAGAGGACAATATGGATCGACTGTGATGTAATAGAAGCTGATGGAGGAACCCGGACAGCTTCGATCACGGGAAGCTTTATAGCTCTTTTTGATTGTCTCCAGGGAATGATAGAGAATGAGATGATAAACGAGATGCCCATTGAAAGTTTTGTAGCAGCTATTAGTGTAGGTATCGTAGATGGAGAAATATTGACCGACCTTTGTTTTATAGAGGACTCAAATGCAGAAGTAGATATGAATGTTGTATCTAATTCAAAGGGTAATCTTATAGAAGTACAATCTACGGCTGAAGGAGCTCCATTTTCCAGGGAGCAGTTTGATCAGATGCTTGAGGATGCCTCGTCGGCCATAGAGGGTATAATCGAACTTCAGAAAAAGATCTTAAGCCAAAGACCATAAGAGCATGCGGGTGCTTACAGGGGGATTAAAAATTGGAAATATTAATAGCTTCAAAAAACAAGGGAAAAATAGAAGAAATAAAAACTTACAGGGACAGTGTCAATGGTATCAAATGGCTGACTTATAAGGATTTTAAAGGATTTCCTGACGTCGAAGAAACAGGAGACAGTTTTCTTGACAATGCTATTATAAAGGCAAGATCACTTGCGGAGCATACAGGCAAACCTGCACTTGCAGATGATTCAGGTCTTATAGTCGATGCACTTGACGGAATGCCCGGGGTAAGGTCCTCAAGATATGCAGGATCAGATGCTACAGATAAAGAGAACCGTATTAAACTCCTTAAAGCTTTAGTAGATATTAAGGATGAATCAAAGAGAAGTGCGAGATTCATTTGCAGCATGATACTCTGGGACCCTAAAGATGGACTAGTTTTTAAAACTGATGGTGTATGCGAGGGCAGGATAAGTTTTAAAGAAAAGGGCAGTGGAGGTTTTGGTTATGACTGTATTTTTATACCTTCAGGATATGATAGGACAATGGCTCAACTTGGTAATTCTGAAAAAAACAGGATCAGTCACAGGGGTATTGCACTAGCATACTTTTACGATTATATTGTAAAATTATAGAATTATGATATTATATCCACTGCTTATTTAAAGAGAATATCCGGGGTGTAGCGCAGTTTGGTTTAGCGCACCTGCTTTGGGAGCAGGGGGTCGGAGGTTCAAATCCTCTCACCCCGACCAGATAAATAAGTATATCTGGCTGAATAAGATAAAGTTGCTCGGGGAAACATGGTGGATCCATGTTTGCTGGATTTGAAAGGACGGACCGAAGGGAGTCCGCGTCTCTGCAGCGAGCTTTTGCGAGACGAAAGAACAAATCCTCTCACCCCGACCATATTGTTACTGGTAATAAGCTAGATGCAGTAAAGTGATTAGGGGAAACATGCCCCAGGCACATCATCTCACTTGAGCGGGAATAGCTCAGTTGGCTAGAGCGTCAGCCTTCCAAGCTGAGGGTCGCGGGTTCGAGTCCCGTTTCCCGCTCCATTTTTTTAGCAGGACCTGACTCTTAACTGATCAGGGGATCAATAAACATTGCAAGACATAAGATCACTTCTTCTTTCCCAGGGATATCTTTTTTTGTGGTTTCTTTTTCATTATAAGCAGATAGTAGATTACAGGAGTAATGCTTCTTACCAGGATTAGAATAAGGATCCAAATAAGCTTGGCACTCTCTCCACCGATAGCAAAATCCTTATTATCTCTTTTTATGCAATCAATAAGAGCTATAATCCAGAATACGAATAAGGCCATACCTATTATCATAAATACTATTATGAAGTAAAACCATATCATGAAAAAAACCGCATAAACTGAAGTAGCAGCCAATCCAAAATAACCAAATATTATTGCCATTAATGTTTCCATGATCACTCCATATAAATAATAATATTTGATAAATATTATATCACAGGGTGTTTGAAAACCTCCCTTTTTAAATAAGAACCAAAACCCTGTTGTCTCATTAATAAATCTTGACTTCTATATGAAATTTCACTAAAGTATTACACTGGTTTAAACATGAAGAATTGTTTGACCGGTAAGTTTGATTGAAATAATTTAAATTATATATTTTGCGCCAGTAGCTCAGCTGGATAGAGCAACGGATTTCTAATCCGTAGGTCGGGGGTTCAAATCCCTCCTGGCGTACCAATTATATATTTAGTTCTTGGATAAGGTAACTCAGTGAGTGGAAATATATTGTATATATTGGGTTCTCCTTATCTAATATGAATTGGACGTTTAACATCCAGCATGATAAAGTTATTGACCTGACAATGTCTGGATGTTTTATAAGTTTTATGGTGGGAATAGCTCAGTTGGTAGAGCGCAGGATTGTGGTTCCTGATGTCGCGGGTTCGATCCCCGTTTCTCACCCCAATTATTAATACCCGCGCCTGTAGCTCAGCTGGATAGAGCGACGGACTTCGAATCCGAAGGTCGGGGGTTCGAATCCCTCCAGGCGTGCCAGTTTGTTTGAAAAGTTTTTAAAGGTATTAAGCCTGGAAAAATATGCCGGTGGCATATTTGCGGGATCCGAAAGGACGGAGCTGACTTTAGGTCAGTGAGTCCGCGGCTCTGCAGCGAGCCAGCAGTCGAGACGAAAGAC
>JALHTA010000124.1 GCA_022865545.1 Actinomycetota bacterium
ATAATGTTTGGAAAAGCAGGCATTGCTTATGTGTATCTTTGCTATGGGGTCTACTGGCTATTAAATATTGTGACCGAAGAAAAGACAATCCCTGGCGCAGTACTTATAAGGGGACTGGCACCTGTGGGTGGAATAGGGGATATGCAGAAAAGGAGAAAGACCGCCGGCACTGGTTCCAAGCTTACAGATGGTCCCGGAAAACTTTCGATCGCCATGGATATCGACTCTTCCGATAACGGAAAAGATGTGACTGACCCGGGGAGCGGCATCTATATAGCAGAAAGTGATTTGGGAAGTAAGAATTTTACTATAAAGAATACCAAAAGGATCGGCATTACTAATGGAAAAGACAGGCTGCTAAGATATATAGTAATTGGATTATAAGTACATTTTTACTATAATTAAGATGATTATCAATGATTTTGGAGGGATTTTAGTGACAGATTTTACAAATCTAAAAAGACTGCCATATATTTCAAAAAGAATGTTTATAATAGAAAATATTTGCAAGAAAAGATCTATTGACCTCGAATATCTTTTCGGGCTTTTTAACCTTTATAATAGTAATAACAGTGGAAGATGGTTCTGGCAGAAAGCATCTTTTACCGGTACGCTAAAAACTGCTTATGATAATTTTAATAAAAAGGTAGAATCAATCGTTAAGGACCTCAGGTTTGGTGACCAGGAAAAAACCGTTGCCCAGATCGAAGATGCTGTAGAACCACTGGATAAACTTCTGACATCCATGGAAATGAGTTGTGAGATAAATAGGGATAATGACAGGGAGCATGTAAAGAGTTTCCTGGATAATAATCTAAGAGCCTTGATAAATGATAGTATGAAGCCTTTTAAAAAGGCAAGCTAGCTTACTGCCAGCAAGTTCCATTAAAAGTCACAGGTCTACCAGAAGGAAAACTAATATTACTCCTGCTCTTCGATTTCGAATGCTTCGGTATATGTCCTCTTTTCATCATAGACCCTATTACCGAAAAATGGTAATAGATCAGTAGTATTAAATTCTATAAGCAGCTCATATTCCCCGGACTCTACTTGGATTTCTGCGCTCCCGCCGGCTTCAATATTTACAATATAGCTTCCAATACCTTTTAGGTATGAGGCCATTGAAAAACCTGTATCATTTTTAAATATCAGGAGGCTTTCACCTTCTAGTTCAATATATCTTCCCCTCTTTGGCTGAAGGGTCTCATTATATGGAAATGATTTAGCAAGAAATATTTTTGAATTTACTAGTGGTGGTATTGTCACTTCCAGGTATTCAGGATTAAATTCTATAAGAATAGTATATAAAAAGACTGCTTCATGATAGGCTCTGCCGGAATAATAGGAATCGGCATATTCTTTAATGAGACCGGGTGGGGCATCCTCAAATATCTGTTTGATCTTAAGGTCGAGCAGGAAATTTCTCTCAAGTGTAGGGTCTGTCTCCAGGTATTTTATAAACCATAAAACCGCATCTTCATATTCCGAACGGGATCCAAGCTTAGAAGCAAGGTCAAGATAAGCATCTTCCAGTTCACTGACTGCATCTTTTTGGAAATCACTCTCGGGATATTCTGATATTATCTCTTCAAGAACTCCTATCGCATCTTCCCAGTTTTCCGACTTAATATAATTCCGGGACGCATAGTAAAGATATTGAGGTATTTTGTAAGCAGCAATAAATGCTTCATTTGTATCGGGAAAACCAGTTTTGACCTGTTTTAGCAGATCTACCGAGGACTGGTAGTCATCAGCGGCCGGATCATATTCCTTACTGGCGGCATGGCTTTCAGCAAGCCTGAAATATATATCTGAAAGCATCTGCTTTACCTGCAGTTCTTGAGGATCTATTATACCGGCGCCTATAGCTTCATTGAGACTTAAAAGAGCTTCAGTGTTTTGATTATTATAATAATAAGCAAATGATATGTTTTTCAGCGCTTCATCAGCATGACGGCTATTTGGATAATGGTAAAGGAGCAGCTCGTATGATGATATTGCTGAATTATATTCTTTACTTTCATAGGATCCGGAGGCTTCCCGCTTTAAAGAATAAGGACCAAATAAACTTGAGAGCACCAGGCCAATACCAAAAATAATAAAAAAGATAATAAATATTAATCCGATAGAACTATGCCTGACAAGATTAAAGATCGCCAGTATAAGGCTAAGGGCAATGATCGGGATGCAAAAATAGGGAAGCATATCCCAAAACCTTCCCTTATCAAGATACGAAAGTACACCCAGACCTACAATGGAGCAGGAAAATAGTACAAGGAATAGAATTGTTATAGGACCTGTTTTTCTTCTTCTATTGTATTTATACATATATAAAGACTATTAATAAAAATTGTTATAATATTAACATAAATTTATTTAATAAAAAATAAGATTATAAATATACAATTATTATATACAAATATAATATTATAATAATATAGTGCAGAATTACCCCAGTTCCATACAGGCATACTGATAAAATATAGAGGGTATAGGATTTTATTGAAATACAAGAATTTATTAAACAGTAAAAGATATAATAAAATATCAGGTTTTATGATTATTGGGGATCATCTTGAAATAATCTTGGATCATATTCCATTATAAGTGTATCCCAGTATTTTCCATTGTAAAGGTGATCTTTCTTAAGTACTTTTATAAGCTTAAAACCGCATTTCTTATAAACTTTAATAGCTCTTTTATTATAGACATAGACATTTAGACGTATAGTAGGGATCTCCAGGTCTTTTACTGCAAAGCTTACCAGAGTATCTACCGCATCAGATCCAAAACCCTTATTCCAATGATCTTTGTCCCCTATTACAATACCAAGTTCACATTTTCCATTCCTGTGATCTATCTTATTAAGGCTGCAGTTGCCTATATGATCGCTGGAATCTTTTTCAAGTATGGCAAAGACGATATCCGCTTCAGAATCTTGTATATAGCTGAACCATTTTTCTTCCTGCTCTTCCGTCAGGTCCTTAAAGTTCTGGCTGAGGTATTTATTTATTATTGGATCAGTCAACCAAAGGAGAGACCTCCGGAGGTCTCTCCTTTCAAGAGGGCGCAGCAATGTCCTCTTACCTTCTAATTTTTTCCAATGACTAATATCCTCAGCCGGTTTCTTTGATATTTTCATTTCTTTGCTATTATTGACTCTTTTTACCCATATTCTCTATAAAGGCATTAACAAGATCGATCGGGACAGGAAATACTATTGTAGAATTCTGCTCGGTAGCGATCTCTTTAAGTGTCTGGAGGAACCTTAACTGTATAGATGCAGGGAACTTACTGAGTACTTCGGCAGCATTTGCTAATTTCTCAGAAGCCTGGAATTCTCCTTCTGCGCTTATTATCTTGGCTCTTCTTTCCCTTTCAGCCTCAGCCTGTTTTGCAAATGCCCTCTGTATTGACTGTGGCAGTTCTACATCTTTGATCTCCACATTCGATACCTTTACTCCCCAGGGATCCGTCTGCTCATCTATTATCTTTTGAAGCTCCTTGTTTATCTTTTCCCTTCTTGACAGGAGATCATCAAGTTCAGCCTGTCCGAGGATGCTCCTGAGCGTGGTCTGTGCTATTTGCGAGGTAGCAAGGATATATTTTTCAATTTTTACTATACTCTTTGCAGGATCCATTACCCTGAAGTAGACAACAGCATTTACCTTCACAGGCACATTGTCGCGGGTGATGATATCCTGCGGCGGTACATCCATAGTAACGGTCCTCAGATCTACCTTTATCATCTTATCCACAAAGGGGATGATGATAATAATACCGGGGCCCCTTGCACCTCTAAGCCTTCCGAACCTGAATATTACTCCTCTCTCATATTCCTTTAGTACTTTTATTGCAGATATCAGCAGGATCAAAACTATGACGACCCCGAAGATGATTGCAATGAGTGCACCTGTAAGCATATTAGCCTCCTTCTTTCTTATCTTTAGATATTTCTTTTACTTTTAAGGTCAATCCTTCAATTGACTCGATTCTTACCTTTTTATTTTTATTTATCCTGTTTCCGTCAACGGATTCTGCACTCCAGATCTCCCCGTATATTTTTACCTGACCTACAGGAGTCAGTACACTTGATGATACTCCGGTCTCCCCGATTATGCCGTCCATCCCTGTCACAGGCTGAGCACGGTGAGCTTTGTATACTGCCCTGACTACTATTATTAAAAATCCTGATATCACCACGCTTACACTTATGATCAGGCTCCAGGCGATCCTGAGGTATGGGGCATCGGTATTGATCAAAAGAAATGACCCTATAATAAGAGATATTACACCTGCAATAGAGGGTATGCCCCCAAGCCCCATGAGTATGTCTACAACAAAGAGGACCACAGCAAGGATTATAAGGCCAAGACCAGCATAGTTTATAGGAAGCACACTTAAGGCATATAAACCGAGTATTAGAAGCAGGACCCCGACAGCACCCGAGATCCCGAGTCCTGGCTGGGAGAACTCATATATTATTCCAAGGATACCAAGAGACATGAGTATATAGGCAATATTGGGATCAGATATTATGTGAAGGAAACGGATCATAAAATTCATATCGAGCACTACCGGTTCAGTATTTGCTGATCTCAGGACAAAAGTAGATCCCAGTTTTTCAATAGTCTTGCCATCCAGCTTGACCAGAAGATCATCGAAATCTATTGCAATAAGGTCTATCACTCCAAGGTCAAGAGCTTCTGCCGAGGTAATAGAAACACTTTCCCTGACTGCCTGCTCGGCCCATTGGGCATTCCTACCTTTGGAGATGGCAAGGTTTTTGATATAGGCGACTGAATCATTTATCACTTTTTCCATGATGTCTTCAGAGACTTCCTGGTCACCCCCAAGATTTACAGGATGGGCAGCTCCTATATTTGTAGAATGACCCATTGCTGCAATATCACTGGCATAGGTGATAAATACACCGGCGGATGCTGCTCTTGCTCCCTCGGGTGACACATATACTATTACAGGTACAGGCGTATTTAATATTTCTGTTATGATCTCACGCATCGAGGTATCAAGTCCGCCCGGGGTATCCATATTGATAATAAGGCCGGATCCTGAATCTCTTGCAAGGATAAGACACTTCTTTATGTGATTTGCCAGTGATGGCTCTATTATTCCTTCTATTTCGCATGAGTAAAAATTGTCAATTTCTATGGTGGCTTCTGTCCCGTTTGATAAAACAGGAAGCTGCCTCCCGGGACTGGGCGATATGGTGCCAGTGCTGCCGGAGACACCCAGACTAAAAATAAGCCCTGCAAAGATAAAGAATAGAAGAATTTTTAATATGGCTTTTTTAGGGTTCCTGGTCAAGCTGCTCCCCTTTGCTATTATGCCTTTGCTTTAATTAATAAATCCATATAACCGGACTTTATAGGATAGAGTATACTATGGTCCGGAAGCTAAATAAAAGTTATAGTCATTATCGATTATACTATAAAAGTTAAAAAAGATTTGAGATATAGACTTTAAGGTAATAAAATCTAATTAAAACATATTTCTAATGGGAGGAATCGATGGAAAAGTGGGAATGCCAGGTATGCGGATATATTTATGATCCTGAAAAAGGTGATCCAGACAATGATGTAGAACCAGGAACAAGTTTTACCGATATTCCGGAAGATTGGGTCTGCCCTGAATGCGGCGCTTCAAAGGATGAATTTGAATTGGCTGCACAGTAGTAAGTCTTTTTAATATAAGTCTATCTTTTATATGTTTACCTTAATTGCAGTAACAGGGCAGCAGTCAAGGCATAGTTCGCACAATATACACTTATCTTTATTAAACTTTAATTTTTTCGTCTTTTTATCGAGGGTTAATGCCTGGGTAATACAAATAGAAGTGCATACCCCGCAATCGACACACCCATCCTTATCGATCATTATGTCTTTTGCTGCTTCTTGAACCGCGACGCCTGCCTCTTCAAGATAATCAGTAGCTTCCCTTATCTGCTGGTCATTACCCCGGAGCTCTATCAGCATCTTTCCTTCCATATCCGGAGTTATCTCAGCCCTTAATATATTAAAAACCAGGTCAAATTCTTTGACAAGTGCATAGGTTATCGGCTTGGTTACGACTTTTTCCGGAAAAGAAAGTACCAGTTTTTTCTTTATCATCAGAGTTCCTCCTGGCTCAATATTTCCAGGGACTTGTATTCACATTCCAGCGGCAGCGGTTGAACCATATTTGTAAGGTAAAATTTAGATGACTGTATTTTTTTCTTTAAAAGGTCCGCAATTTCCAATGCTTTTGCATAACTTGATATAGG
>JALHTA010000125.1 GCA_022865545.1 Actinomycetota bacterium
ATCACGTCCACTTTTTTGGAAAGTTTTTTCGTAGATTCCTGACGGTTTTTAGTTGTATCACAAATAGTATTGCATATTAAAAGTTCCTTGCACTTATCAAAAAGTACTGAAGTTATGCCTTTTACTCTATCGGCTGTTTGAGTGGTCTGGATTACTACACCTATTTTTTTCTTAAAATCAAGATCAGAAGCTTCAAGTGAATCTTCGATTACTTTAACATTGCTGTCATCTAATTGTTCCTTTATACCGATGACTTCAGGGTGGTCCCTATTTCCGATAACCAGGACAAAAAAACCCTGGCTTTTAAGTTTTTTTACTTTCTCCTGGGCTTTTTTTACGAATGGACATGTCGCATCTACTATTTCTATTTTTTTCTGCAAAAGATCTTCAAGAACTCTTGGTGACATCCCGTGAGACCTGACAATCAATATACTACCCGGTTTTATATCTTCAGGCTTACCTACAGAGGCCAGACCCATGCTTGATAGTTCTTTCATGACTCCGGGATTGTGTATGACAGATCCCAGGGTATATACTTTTTTACCTGATCCACTATATTCATCCAGGGTTTTTTCTACTATTTTTAATGCTCTTTTTACCCCGAAACAATAGCCTGAATATTTAGAGATTTCTACTTCCATATGGATCTATTTATTCTGGCTTATATTTTGATAAAGTTTTTTTAATGATCTCATAGTCTCATCCACAATTATTTGAATAGCATCTTTTCTATCATTTTCTTTTATGATTCTTGCGGTATCAATGGTATCTCCGATTGCCATTTTTATTTTTGGGAAAAATATGCGTTTATGTGGTTTTTGAATTATTTTATTTGAACCGAAGATAACCATGGGGATGATCGGTGCACCTGAAAGAAATGAAATCAGCCCTACACCTTTTTTGCCTTCGCCTATTTTACCGTCAACAGATCTTGTCCCTTCAGGAAAGAGACATAGTATATTTTCATTTTTTAAAATATTAATTGAGGTATTGAAAGTAGCTCTGTTAATGAGATCCCTGTTAACAGGAAATGAATTGAAAAAGGTGACGAGATTCGAAATAAAACTAAATGAAAATAACTCTCTTTTTGCCATAAAATATGTAAACCTGGGTATATATGCCCCTATTAATACAGGATCAATATAGCTTATATGATTAGAACAAATGAGATATTTACCGTTTCTTGGAATTTTGTCCAGTCCTTTAATATTAGTCCTATAAAGGATAGTGAATATAACTTTTAAAACATACTGAGTTAGAGTAAAAATAAACCAATATGCTTTACCGTGTTTGTATTTAAGCTTTTGTGCGCACATAAAATAATTTTTTTATCTTTTCTATTACTTCATCGATTGTAAGTCCGGAAGTATCTAGCTCTATGCCATCCTCCGGAATGATCAGGGGGCTATCTTTCCTATTACTGTCGATCATGTCTCTGTCGTTTATCTCTTGCTTAATGGAGGCCTCATCCATCGGTTGGTTTTTGCCTTCAAGCTGCAATCTTCTTCTTCTTACTCTTTCAGAGATGCTAGCAGTAAGAAATATCTTTAAATCAGCATCAGGGCAGACAACGCTTCCAGTATCTCTTCCCTCAAGGACGGAATTCCCACTCGAAGCCATCGACCTTTGAAGACTCACTAAATATTTTCTAATACCTGAAAGTCTGGAAACAATTGAAACCGCTGAACCTACCTGACTGCTCCTTATATCTTCCGTGATATCCTCACCATTTATTTTTACGGAAGTATACTCATTTTCATCACCGGCCCTGTTGTCAATTTGTAGCTCTGATTTTTTTGCGATCTCCAGTATTGCTTTTTCATCTTCGAGATCTATATTATTTCTCAATGCGATAAGGGTCATTGTCCGGTACATCGCACCAGTATCGATATAATTCAAATTCAGGTCCCTGGCAAGTATCTTGGCAATAGTACTTTTACCGCTACCCGCCGGACCGTCTATTGTGATAATATTATTATTCTTATAGCTAATATTTCGCTCCTTATCAGGCCATTAGTTTCTTAAGTATGTATTTAAATCCAGGAAAGGAAGTATCGATACAATCAGAATCAAGAATAGTCGTACTATTTTTTGACAGCAGTGAAAGTATTGCAAGCGACATTGCTATCCGGTGATCCCCCATGCTATCGACTGTTCCGCCGATGATATCGCTATTACTATTACCAGTTATCTCAAAACCATCTTTTTGTTCTCTTATATCTACTCCGATTATTTTTAACTGGGTGCTGAGAGCAGATATTCTGTCACTTTCTTTATTTCTTAATTCTCCAGCTCCTTCAATAATAGTCTTACCGTTAGCCCTGGAAGCAGCAACAGCAAGCACCGGGATCTCATCTATAATATTTGGTATCCATTGTTTTTCGATCTCTACAGAAGTAAGATCGCTTGAAAATGTCTCAATATCAGCAACCGGTTCATTGCTTATTGTTCTTATATTTTTAATTTCTATATTTGCTCCCATTTTTTTCAAGATCTCTAAGAAATGATTTCTTGTAGGATTTACTCCTACATCACGTATAAGAGTATGGGAATTCTTAAGGATCAAGGTCGCCACTATAATAAAGGCAGCCGAAGAAATATCTCCAGGAACATAAATATTCCTTGCTTCCAATCCTTTGGATGGATCCAATCTAGTATATTTTCCATCAAACTCAATATCTGCACCAAAGTATTGAAGCATTCTTTCAGTATGGTCCCTGCTTGTTTCGGGTTGAATTATTTCAGTCACTCCTTCAGCATTTATAGCTGCAAGAAGAATGCAGGATTTCAGTTGAGCGCTTGAAAGTGAAAATTCAAATCTTTTCCCCTGAAGCTTCTTATTTCCAAATATTACAAGAGGTGCTTTTTTATTATTATCTCTCCCATATATTGATGCACCCATTGATCTTAAAGGATCTATTATTCTTTTCATCGGACGGTTATTGATCGAGACATCTCCACTAAGAATTGACATAAAGTCAGTAGATGCAAGAACTCCGGCTATAAGACGGATAGCAGTTCCGGAATTTCCAACATCAAGCACTCCCCGGGGCTCAATCATATTTGCAGTTTTAACTCCATGGATCATTAAGTTATTATCTATATTTTCTATTTTCACACCAAGATTTCTTAGAATCTCTATCGTGTTTATGCAATCCTGTGAAAATAAATAATTTTCTATAATGACTTTTTTTCCTGAGATTGAAGATATGATGGCACTTCTGTGGGAGATCGATTTATCTCCAGGTACTCTTATGTCACCATTTAAACTTTTTACTCCATAAATTTCCATATTATTCGCCCAGGACCTTCTTTACAGTAATATCATATCCTGCTTTTTCAATCGCTTCTTTAGCTAATTGACTATCTTTATCACCCTGGACCAGCAATTTTAATATACCTCCATCAGAAAATTCAGTAGAATGAAATATGGAAATATCCTCTATGTTTATTCCCCTGGAACTTATTGCAAGAGTTATATCACTAAGAACACCGGACCTGTCAGGAATAGCGATTTTAAGCTCGTATAGCTTGGAGATATCCTTCTCCACATATTTTGGTAGATTTGTTCTTGCTTTCTGAGCCCTCTGGTAATGTTTTTTTATATACTCAGAATCATCTTTTAATAAACCATCTTTAAAATTATTTAAATAATTTATATAGAGTTCGATCGATTTAATGATCTCTTTCTTATTTTCAAGTGAAATATCCAGCCACATTTTAGTGTTTGAAGCTGCGATTCTCGTCATATCCCTGAATCCCCCGGCGCACAAACGGAAAAGATTCTTTAATTTTTATTGCCGGTCATCAATAAGCTGGACAAGATTTGTTGAAAGAACATGGGGCAAGTGGCTGATCAATGCTACATTTTCATCATGTTCCTTTGGGCTGAGGGAAATTACTTTTGCCCCGATCCTTGTAAAAAGAGTATGGAGTGTGAGCAAATTATCAGTAGCAGTACTAATTGTGGGTGTCAGGACATAGAAAGTATTTCTAAAAAGTTCAGGTTTTGCAGAAAGAACTCCTTCATTTTCAGAACCAGCCATAGGATGTCCGCCGATAAAAAATATATCAGGTGGAAGTATTTCATTGACCAGCTTCACTGTTCTTTCCTTTGCGCTTCCGACATCAGTGATTATTACACCTTTTTTAAGTCCGTCTTTTATTGATTTAACGACTTCAACTGTCTTGCTTATAGGCGTAGCTATTATGATAAGGTCAGCATCACTTACAGCATCTTTGGGATTTAAAGCAATCCTGTCAATAATATTCCGATATCTAGCAATATTCATTGCTTCTTCTTCTATATCAAAACCAGTAATTAAAAATTCATCTTCAAGAGCTTTAAGCGCCATAGCTAAAGAGCCCCCTATAAGCCCAAGCCCTATTACCGTTATGTTCTTAATTTTTTTAATCATATTCTATTGAATACTCAATTTTCCTGTTCTACAAAGATTTGAAAATAATCTAATACTATATATAAAATCTAGACTTTTGCCAATAAGATCTGGTTTTTATTCTACTATTTTACAATACCTTTAATCATTAATTAATCTATTTGTCGAATAAACAGACTGAAACGATTAAATAATTATTTTATAAAAATATTCGAAAAATATAAAATGATATTGACATGAAAAATCATTTTTGATATCTTTTATTCATTCCTTAGACAGGAGGCAACTTTCTGGTAAAGTCAGGGAACATTTTTGAAAGAAAGTGTTTCCAGGTTAAAAACCAGAAAAGTCCCTGAGAAAAGTTTTTGGATATGTCCCGAGATTTTGAGTAACCTACGGTGTAAACTATGGTGAAAGATAACTCGGGATTTTTTTTACATCATGATTGCTGAAATCAAAATAATATAGTAATTGACTGTCTTGATTATTTTTTTAATTAAACCCTATTGGCCAGGTCCTCAAGTTTTCAGATTTAGATATCATGGATCTAACCCTTTCTATTTCTTCCTCTGTGGCACCTGATATCCTGCCGATTTTATCTTCAGTCATGTTTCTTTCCAGACCTGCAAGTATCTGGTCCAGTTTTCCATAACTCATTTTCAACATATCACTATCAGTAATTCCCGGTATAAGATCTGGGCTCGGAGCCTTTTCTATAAAATAAGCATCAATATTTAAATATGAAGCAATATCATTTACCTGTGTCTTAAACAGTGATATAAGGGGCATGATATCAGCGACTCCATCTCCGTATTTTACAAAAAATCCTGTGAGCCATTCACTTTTATTGGATGTTCCCACAAAAAGATAATTGTATAATTCTGAATAATAAAAAAGGATACTGCTTCTTATCCGGTGTTTGATCCTGTAGAATGCAAGACCCTTGTTTAATTCCTGATTATTTTCTCCCTCTAAATTTGCCAGATAAAGATCCTTACCAATAGCTTTTGAAAGCTTTTTCCTATGCTTTATGACAAATCTCTTCTGCACACTGCGTGAAAATAAAAAAGAAGGAGGATAAAGCCTGTATACACCCAGCCACCATAGTATAGGAGAGATCCTTTTAACGGTATACTTTACAGAAAGACTTTCAGCAAATTTCTTTGCATCTCTCATTTGCGTGGGGTCTGAGTCTCTCTCTGGAAGTATTATAGCCCTTACCCTGTCACGGCCGAGAGCCTCAATACAAAGTTTGAGGGTAACGCATGAATCAAGTCCGCCACTAAGACCGATCAGTGCGCCATTCCTTTTCAGGTCAATAGCATATCTTCTGATAAAATCAATAATGGCCTTTACTGTTTTTTCTATATCTGTATTTATAAATCCTTCTTTTTTGATCAATTCAGGCTCCATTTAATAAAAAATAAGAAATCAATAAGATATTGCCTCGATTATTTTCCGATAATATTTAATGATTTTATTAGATCTTCTTTATTGGTAACAGGAAGTTCACAGTAATAATTCTTACAGATATATGCAGTAGGCTTATTATTTATCGGGTGCAATTCATTGATAAATGTTTTGAGTTCGCTGACCTGGCTAAAATCTTGATCCTCTGACTTATAAATCACTATTTTATTCGGAATGAAATGTTTATTAATAATTTCAAAAAATTCTCTTGATCCTTCTTTTTTTTCTCCATCTACTATGATTATTTCATAAGATGGTCCTGATAGATAATCAATAACAGATAGAAGGTAAGTATGTGAAATAGGTGAATTCTTTATATTTTCTCCAAATACCTCACCAATTCTTGTAGCTTTTTTTTCAAATTCAGCATTCATTGTAATTCTACCAAGTCTGACAAGATTAAATGCTGATACAGAATTCCCAGAAGGAATTGCTCCGTCATAACTATCCTTATGTCTCACTATCAATTCTTCACTTCTTAAATCGGTAAAAAAGTAGCCTCCATTTTTATTATCCCAAAAATATTTATCCAGATATTCTTGAAGTTTTAAAGCTTTATTAATATATTCAAATCTAAAAGTACTCTGGTATAGTTCGATAAGTGCCAGGACTATAAATGCATAATCATCAAGATTTGCATTTATGCTAGATTCTCCTTCCCTGTATCTATGAAATAATCCATCATTCCCATTTGTCATATTGCTAGCAATAAAGGCAATGGAATCTTCTGCAATTTTTATCAGCTCCGGATCATCAAGGATCCTTCCCCCTCTTGCATATGCTGCAGCCATTAGACCATTCCAGTCAGTTAAGACTTTATCATCCTTAAATGGAGGGATTCTATTTTTCCTGTAGTTATAAAGCTTTGCCATAAGATCATCAATTTTTTTAGTGAAAGCACCAATCTCTATTTCCATTTCTTCTGCGAGTTCCGCATAAGTGTTTGTTCTGAAAAGTATATTTTTTCCCGGACTATTTCCTGTCGCTTCATCCCTGAAATTACCATTTTTCTTTATATTGAAGACTTTTTCAATAATGCTTCCATCTTCTTCCCCTAGCAGGTCCATGATCTCTGTACTGTCCCAAACATAGAAAGTACCTTCTTCTCCTTCGCTGTCCGCATCCTCAGCTGAATAAAAAGCTCCTTGTGGTGATCTCATATTTTTATTCACATAATCATAAATCAGCCTGACAGTTTCTTTGTACGTGTCCTTACCAGTTACTTGATATACATCCAGATAAGCAAAGGCATTTATTGCCTGGTCATATAACATTTTTTCAAAATGAGGAAGTATCCATTCCTTATCTGTTGAGTAGCGGTGAAAACCATAACCGACATGATCCCATATTCCACCCTTACGCATTGATGATAGTGTTTTTTCAACCATTTCAAGAGAGTCTGGATTACCGCTTTTTTTCCAGTAATTTAAAAGAAATGAAAGATTGTGAGCGCTCGGGAATTTGGGGGCATTTCCAAATCCACCATTTTCACTGTCATAAATGCTATAAAAACCATTATAAGCTTTTTCGATCGCTAAATGATCTATTGGTCCTTCAGAAGTATTATTCGTAATATCTACCAGCAGATCTTTTATTTTATCTTTAGAAGCTAATATATCTTTTCTTTTTGTTTTCCATAATTGATCCATCAAAGGTATCAATTGAATAAGACCAGTTTGGCCGCCCCTGTTTTCTTTAGGAATATATGTAGCTGCAAAGAAAGGTTCCTTCGATGGTGTCATGATTATTGTTAAAGGCCAGCCTCCCCTACCGGTCATCATCTGGGCCACAGACATATATATTTTGTCAATATCTGGTCTTTCCTCGCGGTCAACTTTTATATTAATAAAAGTCTTGTTCATCAGGTCAGCAACATCTATATCTTCAAATGATTCTTTTTCCATTACATGACACCAATGGCATGTTGAATACCCAATAGAAAGAAAAATAGGTTTATCCTGCTTTTGGGCAAGTCTGAAGGCCTCTTTTCCCCACGGCATCCAGTTTACAGGGTTGCCGGCGTGCTGCAGCAGATATGGACTTTTCTCATATTTTAAGATATTTTCGGTTTTATCATTCATCATTTCTTTTGATCAGTCAGAACAAGGCTATTCTTTATTTTTACAACAATTTTTGCTGGACATTCGGTCTCATTAATATTACTGTCCTGAAAATCAGTAAATGCACTTTTCTTAGAATCTCCATAAAAAAGGAGCACTGCAGCCGTGCTTTTTAGTAAAAGGGTCCTGGAGCTGCTCATCCTGTCTTTTGGAGGCTTAGGAGAATCATCCATTGTAAAAAAATATTTATATTTGTTTTTTACAGAATGATGACCTGGATAGATACCAGCTATATGGCAATCTTCCCCGGAACTTAAAAGAATAATATCAAAATATTTCCCAAATCTCTTCAGTTCTTCTTCATATCCTCCCGATCCCTG
>JALHTA010000126.1 GCA_022865545.1 Actinomycetota bacterium
AATAGTTATAGAGGACCAGATCGTAGAGAAGATGCTTGGGCGCTATGGGGGGAATACCCTGGCTTATGGCGGCGATCCTGCAAAGGGTGCAATTGATGAAGACAAGGTAAGACCCATGTATCCCAAAGACTGGATAGAGATATGTCAGATAATCGGGCAGGATACCATCATTCTTGAAGCCCTGTGGACCCCTTTTAAGATGGTGGACAGTGAGGGCAGAAAAGTCCCCATATCCGGAAAACCTGTAAAGACCAGAGCTGATTTTGAAAAGCTTATCATGCCCACTGGTGATGATATTGAAAAGAAGATGCGCTATGTCAGAGAATATAAGGAAGCGGTAAAAGGGACAAAGATCGGGGTGGGAATCGTATATGCCACTTTCGTTATGACCATCAATGAGTTTTTAATGGAACTATCTGATTTTATGATGGATGCTTATGAAGACTATGGATTTATAGATCATATGTTTGAAGTAAGCGCAGATTACTGGGAAAAATTTTCCAGGGCCCTTGTCAAAGAAAAAATCGATTGGGTTTATACCGCAGATGACTTCGGTTTTAAAAGCGGGCTTTTTCTACCCCCTGACTTACTGAAGAAACTATGGTTCCCGAAGTATAAAAAGATCATGGATCCTATTAAGGAAGCAGGCATCGCTATAATGTTTCACAGCGATGGCAAGATAGATGATATGGTCCCCTGGATCATTGAATATGGAGTAGATGCCTTAAATCCCATGGATCCATATTGTGTGGATTATAGGGAGTATAAAAAGAAGTTTGGAAAAGATATCGCTCTATGGGGCAATATCGATCTGGAATTTCCTCTATCCAAGGGTACGCCCGATGATGTGAGAGAAGATGTAAAAAAACATATGGATGTCTTAAAACCCGGCTACGGATATATCTGCAGTTCTTCGCATTCTATTGTTAATTACATTCCTTATGAAAACTTTATAGCTTTTATTAACGCTATCCATGAATATGGAAAATATTAAATCATGCAAGTAGAGCAGGATAAGAGTACTGGATCGACCATTAATATAAATATAAATGGGAGTAAAAAATGTTAAAGGTAGCAATAGTAGCCGGATCTATGCCGTATTTTTCTGAAGAGGGAAAAAATATTTATAAAAAAGCCTGTATCGATCTTAAAGAGGTGTCAAAGAGCCTGGGATTCAGTCTAAAGGTGTATCCAGATTTCGTAATGACAGAAAAAAAAGCTATGGAAATAAGAAAGGAAATTGACAGTACCGGTATAGATCTTCTGCTGATCTTTCATCCCACCTATATTTCAGGGGACATTATCTTTGAATTGATGAAAACCAGAGCATATCTTGGACTATGGGCTGCGACCGAACCTACAAAAGAAGGACCTCTTCCGCTTGCATCATTTGTCTGCTTAAATCAAAACACTTCAATCGCGGGTCACTTTTTCAAGAATGAAAAAAAGAAGTTCAAATGGTTTATGGGAGAAGTAAAAAGTAAGTATTTTTTTGAAAGATTTGAAGTGACAGTAAAGGTCCTGAATGTCATAAAGGAATTAAGGGATGCTAAAATCGCCCAGCTGGGCTCTATAGCAGAAGGATTTAGAAATATGTATTATGACCAGAGGGATATCTATAGCGCTCTTGGTGTGGACATAATAAAAGGAATAGAGATAGAAGACATACTTAAGTCTTCAGAGAAACTAAACGATAAGGAGGTCAAGTCAGAGTTTAAAAGGGTCAGCAGCCAGTTTAGTAAAATACTTTCAGATAAAGAAAAGATATTAAACTCTGTAAAATATTTCCTGGCCATTAAAAAGATATGCAATGATAGAAATATAAAAGCAGTTGCTCTTGACTGCGCTTCAAAATTAGTACCCCTAAAGGCTATGACAGGCTGCCTTGTAAATTCTTTACTGAACTCCGAGGGAATTACAACTGGATGTGAGGGGGATATGTTAAGCACCATTTCTTCCCATATTCTTAAAATGTTATCCGGGAAAGCCACAGCCGTGAGCGACATGGCTGCATTTGACGAGGATGACCAATCCCTGCTTCTCTGGCATTGTGGTTCTGCTCCGATGGAACTGGCCAGTACAGAGGGAGTCGTATGCAGAAATGTGTACAGGTCAGAATTTGCAAAAGGAACAGACCTGGAAGACCTGGGCCCGATAACTTCTCTCACCTATCAAAACGGGCCGGTAACTGTTTTTAGACTTACAGGTGAAGCAGATTCCTTTTACTATTTTACAGGTAAAATATTTGATAATAAAAAAGCCTGGTATGGTACAAGGGGATGGGTAGGAGATCTTAAATTTTACAAAGAACCTATTGAAGTAATAGATCTCATAAATACTATTTTAGTAAATAATATACAGCATCATTTCCCACTGGTACTTGACGATGTGGGGGATCATTTAGAAGAGCTGTCTTATTGGTTAGATCTAAAAAAAATTAAAAAAAACAGCTGGCAGAGATATTTATATAATTAAAGATTCCAGAGCTTACCGCACAGGCAAGCTGGCTGGAAAGCCCGGAAAATGAGAGGGGAAATACCATGAGAAAAGGATTTACAAGAAAAATTGAGCCCATAAGGGTTCTAAGCGATCTGCAGGTAGAAGAGATCCATAAAGCTACTCTGGAGATTTTAGAGACTACCGGAGTGAAATATGAAAGCAAACGGGCGCTGAAATTATTTGAAGAAAGCGGATGCAGAGTGGACCATGAATCCAGGATTGTAAAGTTTCCAGCCTACCTGGTCGAGGAATGCATCAGGATGACTCCCTCAAGTTTCAGGGTAAAAGCAAGATTTCCGGAAGATGATCTGAGATTTGGGGGAAATACCCTTTACTTCATGCCGGCAGCCGGAGCAAAACTCCATGATGAAAAAACCGGGGAATTGTCTGTAGCGACCATGGAGGAAAACAATAGAGGGGTCCTGATATGCGACGCCCTGGAGTCAGTTGATTTTCAGGCTTCATACTGCCCTTTCTTTGAGATCAAGGACATCGAACCTGCCATGCTCCTGGCGGAGAGCCAGGCCAGTATCTGCCGTTATTCCACCCGGGTCTCAAGAGGTGCCCAGGCTACTGATTCTTTCATCTGGGAATCCATGCTGGCCAATGCTGTGGGAATGCAGCTTATCGGAACCATTGAGGGTGCTGCTCCATTAAGTTTTCCGGAGGATGCCATAAATGCCTGCTTTGAATATATGGATAATGGTTTTCCTATCTGGGCCACCGGCGGTTCGGTGATGGGCGGAAGTTCCCCGGTCACTGTTGCAGGAGCCACTGTAAGCAATAATGCAGAGATCCTCTCCACACTGGTATTAATACAGAGCTACAAACCCGGCCATCCTGTCCTGGCAAACGATTTTGTCATCCCTATGGATATGGAAAGTGGAAATCTATTTTTCGGGGCGCTTGGTTCGGGCTTTCACCAGATGGCCTTCAACCAGATCTGGAAGGATTTCTATCGTGTACCCACTTCCAATGCCATGGCAGCTTTTCCCAATTCCAAACTGATAGACTACCAGAATGCTTTTGAGAAGACTCATCTGGCGATGTCCGCTGCCCTATCGGGGGCCAATATGATAGCCTTCCTGGGTTCAGTGAGCCAGGAACTTGCATGGAACCCCCTCCAGGCGATTATCGATAATGATGCTGTCCAGATAATCGGTAAATATATTGAAGGATTTGAAATAAATGACAGGACCATGGCAATGGACCTCATTAAGGAAGTGGGCCCTTCCCCCGGCTCTTTTCTGGGGAAAAGCCATACCCGTGAAAACTGGAAGAAGGAATATTATGTACCCAGGGTATTTGACAGGCTCTCATACCAGGACTGGTCAGCCACAGGCAAGAAAAGTGCAATAGATAAGGCCAGGGAGAGGATGGATGAGATCCTTGAGACTTTTGAGCCCAAACCGGTAACTGCCGGACAGGATAAAGAGATAAATAAGATCCTAAAGGATGCCAGGAAATATTATAAGGATAAGGGATTGCTGTAGGGACAGGTAAACAAAAAGATAAAAGGTCTAATAATAAAATATTATTTATGAAATTAAAAATATTTAGATAGAAGCAAGAATATGAAAAAAATAAATCTAATTGCAGCTGATATCGGGGCGGGAAGCGGTAGGATCTTCCTGGCAGATTTCGATGGTAGGAAAATAAATCAGACAGAAGTCTGCCGGTTTGATAATAATTCAGTTCTTTTGGGAAATACTCTTTTCTGGGATTTTTTAAATTTAATGATCGAACTTGAAAATGGATTTGGAAAAGCGGGCCACAGGGCTAAAGGGGTAGTATCCAGTATTGGTATAGACACCTGGGGGGCTGACTTCGGGCTTCTCGATAAAAACGGTGACCTTATTTCAAATCCAGTATCCTACAGGGATTGGCGGACGGATAAAGTAAAAGGATCAATATATGGGATCATAGGGCGTGAGAAGTTAAATGACCTGAACTCCTCCTTTACTTATGAGTACTGTGCTCTTTTTCAGCTTTATTATGTCTTTAAATTTCAAAGCGAGTTGGCAGGAATCGTAGATATGTATCTTCCTATGCCGGGCCTCGTCAATTATTTTCTAACCGGAAATAAAATCGTAGACCCTAGCATATTGTCCGGATCCCAGTTTTTTAATGTAAGGGATAGGGAATACCGGACTGATATTCTTAAAATGCTCGGAATCAGGGATTCCATACTACCTCCGGTTGGTGATGCAGGAAAGGTAATAGGAAAACTCAAAAATGAATTTGCTGAAAAATCCGGCCTGGATCCAGGGACAGTAGTCTCACTAGTGTGCAGTCATGATACTGCGTCTGCAATCACCGGTATTCCGCTTGAAGAATCTGGCAGGCAATGCTGCTATATAAACAGCGGCACCTGGTCCCTGGTGGGAATGGAAACAAAGGACCCTGTACTTTCCCCGGAGATCTTTAAAAATAATTTTACCATCTGGAATGCTTTTAGGGAAAGTACCATAATTCTAAAAATATTTAATGGATTTTTCTTCCTGCAGGAGTGCAAGAAGATCTGGGACAAAGAGGACCAAAAAACTACCAGCTATCCAGAATTCTATAAGAATATTTCAGAAAGCGCAACTTCAAAGTCACTACTGCCATTGGATAGTGTAAGCCTTTTTGATGCTAGTAAAAAAATGCCTGAGATCATCCGGGATTATTATAAAGAGACCGGTCAGGCGGCCAGGTTATCCAGGGATGAGATCATAGTGTCCCTGCTCCAGAGCATGGTACTGGAGTATAGAATGGCCATAAGTGAACTTGAAAAATTGTCAAATAATAAATTTGAAAAGATATATATGGTCGGAGGCGGGAGCCTCAATAAGGTGTTTTGCCAGTGGGTATCAGACTGCCTGGTAAAAGAAGTATATACCGGTTATCCGGAATCTACTATAAACGGA
>JALHTA010000127.1 GCA_022865545.1 Actinomycetota bacterium
AGAGGAGGTCCGGACATTCATAGATGAAGTCATTAAGGGGCCTGCTTTTTCAGTAATAACCGGGATTGCAAAACAGGAAGTAACAGATAATAAGGCCTACAATATATTTGAGATAAAATATTGACGTAATAATTATGCAGCAAAAATTAATTAACTCAAGAACCAGGCTGGTGGGTTTATTTGGTAATCCAGCAAGACACAGTCTTTCACCAATAATTCATAATGCGTTCCTGAAGAGTGCGGGAATAGATGCGGTATACCTGACCTTTGAATTTCCGGGTGAAAACCTTGATGAAGCATTTATAGGTGCTAAAAGACTTGGTTTGATCGGCCTTAATATCACAATGCCCTTTAAGGAAAACGCATATAAACTTGCAGATACTAAAGATGCCAGGTCAACAGCGATAGGTTCGGTAAATACAATAAATTTTAATTACTCCACTAGCAAATCTGAAGGCTTTAATACTGATGTGGATGGTTTTGTAAGATCGCTTGAAGGCAGTGGTTTTGATTGGGGCAGTAGCAATTGTCTTATCCTGGGTGCCGGCGGTTCTGCAAAAAGTTCTGTTTTTGCCTTAATGGAGAAAAATATTAAAAAAATATACATCTATAATAGGACCGCCAAAAAGGATGAAAAGATAAAAAATTCATACCCTATAGAAAAAAAAATGAAGATAGAAATACTGGAAGGACTCGAGGGGATAGATCCTAAAAGTATGGATCTTATATGTAATTGCACACCTCTTGGCATGGATGTTCTTGGCGTATCAGGATTAATGCCAATACCAGATGAATGGGATCTTAAGGGCACATTAATATTTGAAATGATATATAAACCACTGGAAACGAGATTAATAATAAAAGGAAGAAATGAGGGCGCCAGGATCATAGATGGCCTGGATATGCTCATAAATCAGGCCGCGTCCTCATTTAAAATATGGTTTGATATAGATCCTGAAAAGAAAGATATCAGGGAGAAGCTTATAGATTATTTAAGTAATGAGAACTAATAGATCTAATTTTTTAGGAAAATTGCTTTAGAGAGAAAGGTAAATAATGAAAATTGATGATATTTTAATGGAAGGTGTAAAAAGGGATGCTTCCGATGTCCATATCGTATGTGTCCTGCCTCCGCTCTTAAGGATTCATGGTAAATTGATTAAATTAAATGAATTTGGAGATATAACTCCAAATATCTCGGAAAGCATACTTACTGAAATAATAAATGATGAACAGAAGGCTCGCCTAAAAAAAGAGCTGGCCCTGGATTTCTCGCACACTATCCCCAATATTGGTAGATTCAGGTGCAGTTATTTTTATCAGCGGGGCACCCTTGCCGGAGCATTCAGACTCATTTCAAAAAAGATACTTACTGTAGAAGAGCTGGGCCTGCCTCCGCAGATAAAGGAATTTTCTAGCTATCCCCGCGGGCTTGTCCTGGTCACTGGACCTACAGGTTCAGGAAAATCCACAACGCTTGCAGCAATAATAGACGATATAAATAAAATAAGGGCGGAAAATATCATTACAGTGGAAGATCCCATTGAATATCTTTTCACACATAATAATAGCATAGTAAGCCAGAGGGAAGTTTTAGCAGATACATTATCATTTAGTTCTGCATTAAGATTTGTGCTCCGCGAGGATCCTGATGTAATAATGGTTGGAGAGATGAGGGACCTTGAAACAGTATCCAGCGCCCTTACTGCTGCTGAGACCGGCCATCTCGTATTTTCTACTCTTCATACCCAGGATGCTCCACAGACGATAGACAGGATAATCGATATATTTCCAACTCATCAACAAAGACAGGTGAGAACACAGCTGGCAACCACTTTAAGGGCAGTACTGGTCCAGCAGTTGCTTCCAAATACCCGGGGAGATGGAAGAGTAGCTGCCACAGAGCTTATGTTTGTAAACACAGCCATAGCTAATATGATCAGGGAATCAAAGGCCCATCAGATATATACCGCTATACAGGCCGGCGGTAAAAGAGGGATGATGACTATGGATATGTCCCTGGCAAGTCTCTACAAACAGGGAATGATATCCAGGGATCTTTGCATGGAAAAGGCACATAATAGGGAAGAAATACAAAGAATGATTGTATAAGAAGTTTTGTCAGGTTAAAATGTAAATTAAATTATATTTAATGAGGAAGTTATGGCAACATTTGATTACAAGGCAAGAGATAAAAACGGTGAAATAATAGGCGGTTCACTGGAAGCGGCAAGCGAGGATGTCCTTATAGGTAAATTAAAGGACCAGGGTCTGTTAGTTATTGATATAAAAAAATCCAAAGAAGAAAAGGCAAAGAGTAAGGGCAGAAGTTTTAGCTTTTTTAACCGTATCAGTGCCCATGATCTTGCTGTCTTTACGCGTCAGTTCGCAACTCTAATATCATCCGGAATGTCGCTTATAGAGTCCCTTGTAGTGCTTGAACGCCAGACAGCGAACCCCAAGTTTGTCGAGATAATTGCTTCGGTCAGAATGGATATAGAATCCGGGCACAGCCTTTCTGAAGGGATGAGCAAACACAAAGTTTTCACAAGATTATATATAAGCCT
>JALHTA010000128.1 GCA_022865545.1 Actinomycetota bacterium
CTGCTGTTACTACTGCACCGGTCTCTGATGCTGCTTTAATGATCGCTTCTTCATCAATGGGTTTTATTGTTGACATATTTATTACCCTGGCGCCAATGCCTTCTTCTTTTAGCTTTTCCGAGGCTGTCATGGCTTCTGAGGTCATGACTCCGGCCGCTATTATAGAAACATCATCTCCGCTTCTTACCTCAGATGCTTTTCCTATTTCAAATACATGTCCATCGTCAAATACATCGGGCCACTCGTCCCTTGTCTCCCTCATATATACAGGGCCCTCATACTCAGCTATTGCCCTGACTGCTCCAGCGGTCTCTACCGCATCAGCGGGGTCTATCACGATTATGCCTGGTATTGCCCTCATTATGGAAATATCTTCGACTGCCATATGGCTTGCCCCTGTCCTTCCATTAAATAGACCCGTATATGCACCTATGATCTTTACATTGAGTCCAGGGTAGGCAACTGAAATAGCTACCTGGTCCGCAGGCCTTCTTGAGACAAACACTGCAAAGGATGCAGCAAATGGTATCTTGCCGCATGCGGCAAGACCTGCTGCCACACCTATCATATTTTGTTCTGCGATCCCGCACTGGAAAAACCTTTCAGGGAATTCCTCAGCAAAATATGTTATTTTTGTCGAACTTGCAAGATCCGCATCCAGCACGACTATATCCTTGTTTTCCCGTCCCACTTCTAAAAGGGTTTTTCCAAAAGCTTCTCTAACTGCAACCATTTATTTTCAACCTCCCGGTTATAAATTTTTTAATTCTTTTATTGCTTTTTCATATTCATCGTCTGATGGTACATTGCCATGCCATGTACATGTATCCTGCATAAAAGATACTCCCTTACCCTTTGTAGTATCTGCAATAATGATCGTTGGGCCGTCCTTCGTATTCCGGGCCTGGTCTATGCTTGTAAGTATCTTTTCAAAATCATGTCCATCAGTCTCTACGACATTCCAGCCAAATGATTCCCATTTCAGATTCACAGGTGCTATTCCCATAATATCTGGAACATCCCCCATTAGCTGGACATTATTGTAGTCCAGTATTGCTGTAAGATTATCAAGCTTATAGTGTGCCGAAAACATGGCAGCTTCCCAGATCTGGCCTTCCTGGATCTCGCCGTCTCCTAAAATTGCATAAGTGTGATAATCCTTATTGTCAAGCCTTGCAGCAAGAGCCATGCCTGCTGCTACTGATAGTCCCTGCCCTAAAGCTCCTGTGGAGGCTTCTATTCCCGGGACCTTGGTTTTATCAGGATGGACCTGGAACTTACTATCTATTATGCCAAAAGTCTCAAGTTCCTTTGCCGGAAAGAATCCTCTTTCTGCAAGTACTGAATATATTGCGGTTGCGCCATGGCCCTTTGAAAGTACTAATCTGTCCCTGTTCTCCCAATCGGGATTTTTTGGATCGATGTTTAGTACCTTAAAATATAAGGCAACTAAAATATCAGTTACTGAAAGTGATCCGCCGATATGGCCCACAGATGCATCTTTTACCATTGTGACAATACTGCACCTTATTTTATTTGATATTTCCTTAAGTCTTTTGAGCTCCTCCTCTTTATGCTTACCGTATTCTTTCAAATCATATCCTCCGTTTACATTAACTTTTCAATCTTACAAATCTCCCGCCAGGTACTGCTGTTATCTTTACATTGATATCCTCTTTTACTGCTTTATTTAAATACTGCTGCACATCATCTAACTTCTCAAAACCCATTTTTTGAGTAGCAGGGCGGTCAAATTCAGAATATAGGTATACCTTCATATCTTTTATTACCCTTGAAACAGCAACCGCCTTGTGTCCGCCAAGTACAAATCTATCCTTTAGTCTTTTACTTATAGCACCATAATCTTTTGCCTGCCCC
>JALHTA010000129.1 GCA_022865545.1 Actinomycetota bacterium
GGCACAGGAATATATGCCGATTTATATGAAGCAACAAAAAAGACTTATCAAGTAGACAAACGGTTTATACCCAATCAGGAAAATTGCGAAAAATATGATAGGTTATTTTCTATAAACCGAAAATTATATCCTGTTTTAAAAGAAATAAATCGGGACTTAACCTATTTTAAAGAGGACTGAGTGCTTTAGCTTTGGATTTAAATATTAATATTAAGCACATTATAGACTAAAGGGAAAAATAATGCCTGAAGGGGGATATAAGTAATGAGTTCTAAACTAAAGATATTAGAAAGAAAAGCAGTAGAAATACGTAAAGGTATTTTAGACACTATCTGGTGCAACAAGAAAAGCCACCTGGGAGGTTCTATGTCAATTGCTGACATTATCACTGTCCTGTATTTTTATAAAATGAATATTAATATAGAAAAACTTGATGACCCCGACAGAGACAGGCTTATCATTAGTAAAGGGCATTCCGTTTTGACCCAATATGCGGCACTGGCCGAACTCGGATATTTTCCCAGGGCAGAACTCAAAAAATGTAAAACCCTGGGTTCCCTTTTGCAGGGTCATCCGGAATTAAGAACACCTGGGATTGAAGCCAATACCGGCTCTTTGGGGCAAGGGTTATCTATTGGATTAGGAATGGCTATCGGAGGAAAGTTAGATAAACGTAACTATAAAGTATATGTAATTTTAGGTGATGGTGAATTAGGAGAAGGACAGATATGGGAAGCGGTTAATACTGCCAATTTTTATAAATTAGATAATTTAATTGCTATAGTTGATTATAATAAATTGCAAGCTGTTGGTTTCTTAAAAAAGAGATATGATCTAGGTGATATTAGAGGTAAGTTTGCAATTTTTGGCTGGAAAACTTTTGAGATTAACGGTCATGATATGGAAGAAATAGTGGAGGCACTAGATGATGTAGATAAACTAAAAGGATGTCCATCTGTTATAATAGCAAACACAGTAAAAGGCAAGGGTGTTTCATTTGCAGAGAATAATCCTAGCTTTCACAATGCAGCACTTACCAAAGCGCAGCTTGAAAGAGCAAAAAATGATTTAATAAATATAGATTAAGAGGTGAGACTAAATGACAAAGGTAGAAAGTTTAAGAGAGGCTTATGGAAGGGAATTAGTTAGAATAGCAAAAGAGGATAAGCGTATAGTTGTTCTTGATGCTGATTTATGTGGTTCAACAAAATCATGTTATATGGAAAGAGAAATTCCAGAACGGTTTTTTGAGATGGGTATTGCGGAACAGAATATGTTATCTACTGCAGCAGGCTTATCTTTAGTCGGAAAGATACCATTTGTTAATTCATTTTCTGTTTTTGCAGTTGGACAGCCATATAATCAGATTAGGCAAGGTATTGCTATTCCTAAGTTAAATGTTAAGATTGTTGGGTCTAGTTGTGGTTTGTCAGATTTTGGCGATGGTGCTACTCACCAATCAGTAGAGGATATTTCTATTATGAGATCCATTCCTAATATGGTAGTAATTGTTCCTGTTGATGCTATTGAAACGAGGAAAGTTGTTCAAGAATCAACAAAATATACCGGTCCAGTTTATATTCGAGTTAATAGAAACGATTTACCAAATATTACAAATGAGTCCGATGTATTTAAAATAGGAAAAGCACAAAAAATTGTAGATGGGGAAGACTTAGTTATTTTTGCTTGTGGCCTTATGGTTTCTCAAGCCTTAAAGGCAAGAGAAACTTTACTAACCCAGGGTATTTCATTGCGAGTTGTAAATATAAGCACAATTAAGCCTTTGGACATCAAAGGAATAAAAGAATTTTCAAAAGATGTTAAAGGAATACTTACCGCAGAAGAACATAGTATTATTGGAGGGCTGGGAGGAGCAATTTGTGAGGCGTTAAGTGACGAAAATGTGAAAATTAAAAGAATAGGAATTAACGATAAATTTGGGCAGTCGGCAAGGTGTTACGAAGATTTAATTCAATTTTATAATTTAACACCAGAAGCAATTGTAAAAAAGGCAAAAGAATTAATTTGATTTAAAATTTATCAAATCGAAGAATAAAATACTATAAATGTGCAGAAAAGTAATTTAAATATTAAAATTTAATAAATTTTAAAACTAAAAAACAAAGGGAGCATATAAAATAATGGCAATTTTGGAAGAACCAATAAAAGAAATGAAGGTATTAAAAAATTATCTTGATGGGAAATGGATAGAGCCAAAAAATAACGGGTATCTGGATGTAGAAAATCCGGCTACAAGAGAAACAATAGCCAAAGTTCCACTTTCAACAACTGAAGAAACAAATCGTGCTATTGATGCTGCAGCTGATGCATATCCCGAGTGGAGTACTACCCCAGTAGCCAGGCGGGTAAGACCTCTATTCAAATTAAACGACCTGCTTAGAGCCAATGAAGAAAAGCTTTCAAGAGTCCTGGTTTCTGAGATGGGGAAATCCATTCCTGATGCAAGAGTGGAGTTTAAACCTGTAAAATTGTTGCGAAAAAGTGTGCTGAGAAAAATAAAAGATTTCAGGCTATGGGAAGTGCTAAAAATCATCTAGTGGTTATGCCGGATGCTAAATTAGACCAGGTGATAAGAAATGCGACCACTTCCTGTTATGGCTGTGCCGGACAGAGATGTATGGCTTCTTCTGTCATTATCGGAGTAGGAGATGTGTATGAGA
>JALHTA010000130.1 GCA_022865545.1 Actinomycetota bacterium
ACCATTGCAGTGGATGGCGAGCTTGCCGGCTATGAGCTTGTGGATTGGGAGGATTCAGATAATGCGGATATAAATGATGGTACAATATCATTTACAGCAAACCTTAGCAGGGAAGATTATTCTGACGGAATAATACTTCAAGTCACAGATTATGAGCAGCTTGAGATTGATCTTATGATAAATGGAGGCTATGACCTTTCGCGTGTGCATGCAGGTGCATTCCTTAATAGTCCTTCGGACAGCCCCTTTATAATAGAAAAAGGGTATTTTGATGATATAGGGTCCATACCATGGTATGAGAAACATCCTTTCTCCGGGTTTTTTTATAAACTTTTTTCTAATAAATATTTTAGTTTTATCTACCTATTTATAATCGGGGTAGTCATAATCGAGATAATAAGGATAACAGCCTTTTCTTCAAAAAAAAGAAAAGGTCTTTATGCCGGTATTTCTTATATTGCACTTATAGCAATTGAGGTATTGATGTATTTTGTTTTAAGATTTTTTGTCATATGATCCATTTTTATAGATCAAAATAAACACAGGTCAAAGAAACGGAGTTTTCATTGAAAGTATTTCTTATAGGGGTAGACGGCCAGCTGGGTACAGATATAGAAAAATGTTTTACAGCCAAAGGTATAGAGGTCCATGGACTCATAGGGCTGAAGGAAATAGATATATGTGATTATGATGACAGCTTTATTAAGATCACCAGTTCCGGACCGGACCTGGTGATAAATACCGCAGCATTTCACAATGTGGACCTTTGTGAGGATGAAGTGGAACAGACATTTAAGGTAAATGTGGGAGGGGTAAAAAATATTGCGGGTATCTGTAGGGAAATGGGTATACCTCTTATGAATTTTTCCACTGATTATGTATTTGACGGCAGCAAGGACACTCCTTATTTTGAAGATGATTGCCCCGGACCATTAAGCATATATGCCATATCACGACTAGGAGGAGAAAGAGTGGTGCAATATATGCTCGATAAGTATTATCTTATAAGGCTTTCAGGACTTTATGGCCATGCAGGATGCACCGGGAAAGGAAATATGAATTTTATTGAGACCATGCTAAAGTTTGCGGAAAGCAAAAGGGAGATAAAGGTGGTAGATGATCAGATACTTACCCCTACAAGTACCGTAGATGTAGCTGAGAAATTAGCTGAGCTGATAATGACCGGTAAATACGGACTTTACCATATGACAAATACAGGTAGCTGCTCCTGGTATGAATTTGCCTGTGAGATCTTCAAACTGATGGATATAAAGGTAGATGTGATACCGGTATCCACCGGGGAATTCGGAGCCAGGGCAATTAGGCCGGGATATTCAGTACTCGACAATGTAAATCTCCGTAAAGCGGGGATCCGGGATATGGATGAATGGAAAAAGGCGCTTAGACATTATCTAGAGGAAAGAAAATAATTCAATTATATCAACAGCCACTTCGTAGCGGGTTATAGTGAAAACAGTTTTTAATTTTCTTATACAAAATAGTAAAATATACTGCCGGCAAAGCAATTGAGAATCAAATGAATATTAGTAATAAAATAATCAAGAACATAAATAGGGTAAAATTTTATATTGTCTCCATACTGGCTTTTCTGGTACCATTTCTTATATATCTACTCACGCTTGAAAGAAAACTTATAGGTGGGGACACTACCTGGTATGCCCTTCAGATACCTGAGATGTATGTTATGGTACCTACGGGCTATCCGACATTCAGCCTTCTCGGAAAGCTTTTTACCTTCCTTCCGGTCGGGGACCTTGCCTTCAGGTTAAATCTCTTCTCGGCAGTCTTTGGCGGACTTACCATCCTGTTTTTATTCCTTGCTGTAAACAGGCTCGTAAAAAATGAATTCATAGGTCTTGCCTCCTCACTTATATTTGCTTTCCTGAATTCTTTCTGGCATGTGGCAAACAGGCTTGAATTTGATACATTAAACAGTTTTTTTATTGTGCTTGTCCTATATACAGCGGTCCTTTATACACAGGTGAAAAAAAGCAAATTCCTATATTTATTTTTCTTCTCTCTCGGTTTGAGCCTTACAAACCACCCTATTGCACTATTCGTAGTACCTGCTGTTCTTTTGTATGTACTGATCTCCGATCCAAAAATATTTAAGAGCATAAAGAAAATACTTCTGTCGATATTATTCTTTATATTGCCTCTATTTTCATACTCATATCTTATCATAAGGTCCAGGCAGGGTTATGGAGAGGTCACTGATCTTAAGAGATTACTTTATTATATGACCGGGAGAGATATTTCCGGCCAGATCCATGGGGGACATTTTTTTGACAAACCTTTAAGCGAGATCCTTAATTTAGTATGGGATTATATTATTATAATCTATGATAGCTTTGGTCCCGTACTTATTATTATAGCGATTATTGGATTAGGTTATCTCATTAAGAAGAACTGGAAGCTTGGACTTTGCTCTATCCTCTTTATAATATTCAATATAATAGTCCCTCCACTTTATCTGCCATTTGCAAATGATAATTATGTTATCGATTCGATGATCGTGGTATCAGTATTTATATCATTTGGATTCTTGCTGATCTTAAATCTTTCGATACTGGCATTTGACCGGTCGGTAAAGGGGCATAAACTGCTCCGGACAGATATAGTGATCAAATATTTTCTAATAGTTTCTATTCTTATTACCTTTCTACTATTTCCAATATTCCAGGCTTCATTGTCATATGGAAATATGGACCGTTCAAAACCTTCTGATATATATAGCTTCTGGGACCAGACC
>JALHTA010000131.1 GCA_022865545.1 Actinomycetota bacterium
AGCCGATAGAGTAAAAGGCATAACTTCAGTACTTTTTGATAAGTGCAAGGAACTTTTAATATGCAATACTATTTGTGATACAACTAAAAACCGTCAGGAATCTACGAAAAAACTTTCCAAAAAAGTGGACGTGATGATCGTAGCCGGTGGGAAAAATAGTGCAAACACAACTCACCTTTCTGATATTTCACTAAGTGAAAATAAAAGTACCTACCATATAGAGAGTTATGATGAAATAAAACCAGCATGGTTTAAACACTCCGATAAAATAGGGATAAGTGGTGGCGCATCAACCCCTGAGAAAGATATAATCGATATTAAAAAAACGATAGAAGGTATTGACTCTTGAAAGATACTACCTGCTGCAATAATAGATGTATTTTTTGTTTTGTCGACCAGCTACCCGAAGATCTCAGGCCTTCGCTATATATCAAAGATGATGATTACCTGCTTTCGTACATGTATGGAAATTTTGTCACTCTTACAAATATCTCAAGAAATGATATAGAGAAGATAATCAAATACCGGCTTGAACCATTATATGTTTCTGTTCATACCCTGGATCCGGATCTTAGAAGCATTATTTTCAGAAATAAAGACCACTTGAAAGGGTTGATAAACCTGAGAAGACTTGATGAAGCAAAAATTGGAACAAATATTCAGATAGTACTTGTCTCCGGTTTAAATGATGGTAAGAACCTTATATATACCCTGGAAGGATTGGTAAAAGACTTTAAAAATATTATATCTATTGGAATAGTACCAGTAGGGATCACCAGATACAATAAACAGCAAACACTTAAACCTTTTAGCATAAGTATAGTCAATAATACAATAGAAATAGTAGATAAATTTAACAAAGATCACTATGGTCCTGACGGAAAAAAAGTGGTGTTCCTATCAGATGAATTTTATATTATGGCTGGGATCGATCTTCCAATCTATGAAAGTTACGGGGATTTTGACCAGATTGAAAATGGTATAGGGAAAACAATAGATTTTCTCCATGGTATACAAAGTAGCATAAAAGGACTTGATGCAGATAGCAATTCTTTTCCTGAACAAGGGCGAAAGTCTCTTATGGTAAGTTCAGAATATGGTACTGTAGCCCTCGAGAAAGCAATTGAAATAATAATTAATAATTTATCTATCAATAGTCCTTTAAAAATGACTATCGATAGTATGGAAATACTTACGATCTGCAATGATTTTCTAGGAGGTAATGTAAAAGTGACGGGACTTTTAGCAGGATGTGATATCATTAATAGTCTTAAAAAGACTAATACTTCAAAATATGACAATATCTTTATCCCTGACTGTATTTTTAATAACGATGGATTTTCGATAGACAATTTAAGTAGAGACAATATAATGGATACCTGTAATAATATTAACCTGGTAGATGAAGGTAGTAAAAGTTTTATTAATTGCATTACAGGTATAGAAAAATAAAACTTAAGTTTTACAAAATAATAAAATAATTAGAAAAAGAGTATAAATGAAAAACTTACCGAAAGTAGCAATAATAGGACGGCCAAATATTGGAAAATCTACTTTGATAAACCGGATTTGCAAGAGCAGGGAAGCTATTGTTCACAAGCAGCCAATGATAACACGTGACCGGAAATATTATTTGAGTGACTGGAATGGCAAAGATTTTTATTTATTGGACACAGGCGGTATTGACCTAAAATCAACAAAAAGATTGAGTCTGGAAATATTTATCCAGGCCAAAAAAGCAATAGATGAAGCTGATGTCATTATTTTTATGGTGGATATATCAGAACCTGTGTCTGTGATGGATGGGGAGATAGCACAAATACTCAGAAAATCTGAAAAAGAAATCATATTTGTTGGAAATAAATGGGATGATCCAGGGAGGAGCTTTTATACAGAGGATTACCTTGAATTTGGTTTTGGATACCCTTTAAAAATATCCGCGATACACGGTAAAAATATTGGAGACCTTCTTGATCTGGTAGCTGAGAAGCTACCGGCAGATGCTCAAGAGGAAAAAATCGATAAAGATGAACTGCCGGTAATCGCGATACTTGGAAGACCCAATGTTGGAAAATCTACCCTATTCAATACTTTCATCCGCGAGGAAAGGGCAATTGTAGACGACATAGAGGGAACAACCAGAGATAGCATAGATAGCATTGTGACCATAAGAGAAAAAAGCTATAGATTTATTGATACAGCTGGTTTAAAAAGGCAAAAAAAGAATATGGATGATCTTGAATATTATAGTAAGCTCAGAACGGAAAGAGCCGCAAGTGAATCTGATATTGCACTAATATTGGTCGATAGCAGCAAGCTAAAAATAACAAAACAGGATGTCAAGATCGTTGAGATGTGTATTGATAAAGGGATTAGTATATGTATTGTCTTCAGTAAGATAGATCTTGCAAGCAGTGAAGTACTTGATGAATTAATAAAAGATCTTGATCATAGTTTACGGTTTGCACATTTTATACCCTTTTTAAAGATCAGCGCAAACACAAAAAAAGGATTGGGAAGCGTGGTAAAAATGATCGATACTCTAATGGAGGAACGGACAAAAAAAATATCAGATAAGAAACTCACAGAGCTCTTTAAGAGTCTGGCACAAGAAAAGGGGATTTTTATTAAAGGAAAGCAATTTAAAGTGAAATTTGTCAGACAAATAAAAACTTCTCCTCCATCATTTTTAATATTTTGCAATCTTGATGCTACTAAAAAAGTAAATATAAGAAGATATGTTGAAAACAATATAAGGAAAGAATTTGATTTTACCGGAGCTCCAATTTTTTTAAAATTTAAATACTAATAAACCCAAATGAGCAAAAACAAGAAAAATAAAATAGCTGTAATAGGCGCTGGAAGCTGGGGTACAACACTGGCTGTTCTTCTTGCTGACAAAGAGTATGATGTATCACTTTGGACCCATAGAGAGGAAACACACAAAGAAATATTATATAAAAGAAAAAATATTAAATATACTAAGGATCTTATATTACCTGATAATATAACTGTTTTTTATGAAATCGATGATTATATGATTTCCGGTTCTGAGATCATAATACTGGCGGTACCTTCTCATGCATTAAGGGAAACAGTTAAAAAATTCTATGATGTTTTTGAGTCAACAGCAGATTCTGTAAGATGTGTCCTAAATGTAGCTAAAGGATTTGAGACTGGAACGAATCTACGTCTTTCCGAAGTCCTGGAAGAAGTCCTTCCAGATCCACTCAAGAAAAAGACTTGTTCTCTTTCCGGACCAAATATTGCAGTAGAAGTTGCCAGGAAGCTCCCAAGTGTCTCTGTAGTTGCTTCTAAAAATACTGAGATCCTCAAATTTATACAATCTGTTCTTTCTACAGACAATTTCAGGATATACACCAATAAAGATGTCCCAGGTGTTGAAATAGGAGGTGCTATAAAGAATATTATAGCAATCGCATCAGGTATCTCTGATGGACTTGGTTATGGCGCCAATACAAAAGCATCACTCATAACGCGAGGATTACATGAACTTTCAAAATTCGGGACAAAGCTTGGAGCAAATCCGCTTACTTTCTCTGGTGCTGCAGTCATGGGTGATTTAATAGCTACATGTATCAGCGAGCACAGCCGTAATAGAAGTGTAGGAGAAAGATTGGCAAGTGGAGAAAAAATCGACCAAATAATGAATAGTATGTATATGGTTGCGGAGGGTGTTAGAACTACAAAAGCAGTATACGAGATCGCGATTAAAAATAATCTGGATGTTCCTATAACGGAATGCATATACGAGATCATATATAAGAACCTCAGTCCCGAAAAATCAGTCAAAAAACTTATGAGCCGTAAGTTTAAACCTGAAATTGAAGATTTGATATAAGCAAATTCTTTACTATTTAATTCTATTAATCTAGAATATAATCTGACGGGACGTAGCGCAGTTTGGCCTAGCGCACCAGTATGGGGTACTGGGGGTCGGAGGTTCAAATCCTCTCGTCCCGACCATTTTGCTATTAGTATTTAGTTGGGTGCAGTGAAGTGATTAAGGGAAACATGCCCCAGGTGCATGTTTGCAGGATTTGAAAAGACGGACTGAGCGTCAGCGAGGGAGTCTGCGTCTCTGCAGCGACCGCAGGGAGACGAAAGAACAAATCCTCTCGTCCCGAACAAGTCTATATCAGTATAATGTAGGACTTATTGACATTGCTAATATGGACATGGTGGATCCAGAGAAAATAATCATAGCTAGTGAAAGGGTATTATTGGAAAGTAATATAAAATTCGGGACTGATGGATGGAGAGCAGTAATAGCCCGTGAATTTACTTTTGATAACCTAAGATTAGTAGCACAGGCAATTGGACAATACCTAAAAGATGAATCTTTTGATAAAAAAGGTATATTTATTGGTTATGATAATAGATTCCTCTCAGAGGAATTCGGCCTCGAAGCGGGAAAAGTCCTTTCATCAATGGGTTTTAAGGTCTATATAGCCGAAGAAGCAGTACCGACCCCGGTTACAGCATTTATGGTAAGAGACCTCAAACTTGATGGTGCACTAATGATAACGGCAAGCCATAATCCTTCGCGATATAATGGCATTAAGTTTATACCTTATTATGGCGGACCAGCTTTAGCAGAAATAACAGAGAATATTGAAATAAATTTAAAAAAAATTGCAGACGGTAGTGTTAAGAAAGTCGATATTTATTCAATAGATAATAAATCCCTGGAATCAAAAATATCTATTATCTCAGATTTTAATAACTATAAAAAAAGCCTGATATCCCTACTGGATGTAGATCTAATAAAAAATTCCGAATTAAAAGTAACTGTGGATACCATGAACGGTGCCGCATTCCATATAATGCCGGATATCCTTCAAAATGATCTCGGACTTGAGATAGATGTATTAAATGGTGACAGGGACCCTTTATTTGGCGGTAAATTGCCAGATCCTTCCGAGAAGAACCTTTCTGACCTAAAAGTGGCGATGATAGAGAATTCATCTGATATCGGCCTTGCGCTAGATGGCGACGCGGATAGATTTGGTGTAATCGATAGGAAGGGAGTTTTTTTAAATCCTAATAATATTATTTCACTTTGCCTTTATTACCTTCTTTTAACCAGGAAATATGAAAAAGATGATTCTGTAGTAAGGACCGTTGCTACAACGCATCTCCTTGATGCTATTTGTAAAAAAAACAATATTAATCTTATTGAAAAACCAGTAGGATTTAAATATATTGGAAAAGAAATGTTAAATGGTAAAATAATAATAGGTGGAGAAGAAAGTGGTGGATTAAGTATAAAGGATCATATTCCGGAAAAAGACGGTCTTATTGCAAATCTGCTTCTTCTGGAGATACAGGCATATTTGAAAAACAAATATGGCAACTTTTATATTTCTGACTACTTAGAAAAAATATATGAAGAATTCGGGACCTTTTATAATACTAGATTGGATCTGAATGTGCCAGAGAAACGAAAAGATGTTATTATTGAATATTTTTCTGGTCTAGAGAATCATAAGCTTGAGAAAAGGGTTGTAAAGGAATTATTGAATATTGACGGGGCTAAAGTAGTATTTGATGATGGCAGCTGGGTCCTTGTAAGGGCTTCGGGTACTGAACCTTTGATCAGGTGCTATATAGAATCTACGGATAAGATTTTTTTTGAAATTTTAAAAGACTTTGTAAATAAAAAGATAGATAGATTGGTTGATCAATATGAATAAGCATGAAAATAATAACAATACTGAATCTATCAGAGAATATAAAGCTGATATAACAGAAGAGATCTCCGAAAAAATATTAATGCAGCTAAAAAAGATACTTCCTGGGAAAAGAGGGCTGCTGGTGATCAAGGGTCCAAATATCGGTGATGAGTTTTATATTGAAAAGGATGAATTTATTATTGGCAGAAGTCCTGAATCTGATGTTCTATTGGATGATATAACAGTATCACGCAAACATGCGCTCTTAAAAAAAGATGGTGATGATTACAGGCTTCTTGATGCAGGTAGCTTAAACGGAAGCTATCTTAATGGCAATATAGTCGAAGAAGCAATTCTTTCAAATGGTGATCATATACAAATAGGAAAATATATTTTTATATATTTTTCGATTAAATAAAACTTAATACTATGGATGAAACAAAAAAAAATAAATCGGAAAGCCTAACAATAGGGAAGTTGATAAAGAAATTAAAAAAGGTTTACCCTGACTTAAGCAGCAGCAAATTAAGATTTCTTGAAACCCAGGGTCTTATAACTCCAAAAAGATCGATCAATAAATACAGGGTTTACTATAAGGAAGATATTGAAAAAATAAATTTTATATTAAAAATGCAGAAAGAATTTTACCTTCCACTTGATATCATTAAGGAAAAAATAAAATCAAAAGAGTTTAAGGATTATTTAGAATCAGGAAAGGATCTTAAAAATCTGCAGTTAAAATTAGGTGAGGAATTTAAGCAAGAGCAGCAGGAAGATTATTACACAATCGATGAATTAAAGAAAAAGTTAAAATTATCCCAGTCATTTATTGAAGAGCTCCTTAATCATGACCTCGTGGAATGGAAGCATGAAAATGGCAATTCAATTATAAATGGCAGTGATATTGAAATAATTAAGATGGCTATCGAGTTATCAAAATATGGTATACATGTAAAGCATTTAAAATTATTTGAAAATTTTGCTGTGAGACATTCATCCTTTATACAACAGATCATTCTGCCACTTATGGTATCCTCAAAAAAGGACCAGCACAGAAAAGGTAAAAAAGTCGTTCTTTTACTCGAAAGAAGGCTCTGTGATTTTCACGAGCTGCTGCTAAAAAAAGAAAATAGAAAGTTTCTGGAAAAGCATAAATGAAAAAACCAGCTTCTATTATTCTTTTTGTTAAAATTTTTACAATTTTTATTGTATTTACCTTATTTTTACCTGCATCTGTACTTTATGCCGACATAGGGATACAGCCTGAAATATCTGAAGTATCCAGTATTGATTCTTCTGTGAGCAGCAATAATGGATTTGCCCTTTATGAAGACGAAATAGATATTGAAGCGCAAACCGCAATACTTATGGATTACAGGACGGGGAATATCCTCTGGGAAAAACAATCAAAAGCATCTGTTTATCCTGCAAGCATAACAAAGATAATGACAGGTATCCTGGCAATTGAAAACATAGATGATCTTGATCAAATTTTTTTAATCCCTGACAGTGCAACAGGAGTAAACCATTCAGTCTTTAGATTTTCAAAAGATGACAGCATAACTCTTCTTGATCTTCTAAAAGCATCGCTTATAAGTTCTCACAATAATGCAACAATTGCACTTGGAGAATATATTTCAGGAAGTGTTGAAGAATTTGTAGAGTTCATGAATGCTAAGGCAGTAGATATTGGTGCATTTTCTACAAATTTTGAAAATACAAATGGACTTGATTCTGAATATCCAGATCATAAAACCACTGCCTACGATATTGCATTAATAGCAAAATATGCTATGGAAAACGAGCTTTTTAGAGAGATAGTGGGAACAGAGTCTGATACTATAATCTTAAACGATGAGAGCATTTTGTTAGAAAACACTAATAAGCTTTTAAAATATGATTTTATAAAAGGAATAAAGACCGGATATACTGAAAATGCTGGTTTCTGTCTTGCTTCATTTTCAGATCTTGATGACCGTGAACTTATTGCGGTAGTATTAAATAGTAGTTTTGAAGAAAGAGAAAATGATATTATAAAACTTATTGAATGGGCGCATGAGAATATTAAGTATTCAATTATTGTTGATTCAAATGATAGCATTGAAACCATTATCTTAGGTTCAGATACAAGAGTAAGACTTAATCTCTATCCTGAAGATGATATTTCGAAAATGATTCATACCACCAGTAATCATATAAATATTGAACAAAACATCGATAATGATCTACTTTCACTTCCTTTTAATAAAAACCAATCTGTTGGTTCGATAGAGGTATATATAAACGGTAAAAGTATTGGGAAAACAGGCATAATAAGCAAGGTAGCAGTTGATGAGCCCTATATTAAGCAAAATATTTCAAATGTTTTAGAAAAAAAGAAGATAATAGTACTAATATGCATTTTTGCGTTTTATTTTTTGATAATTATATTTATAATACTTAGAAGTTTATTATTGAAAAAAACATAATTTATTGGAGGTAATGCAAATTGAGAACAAACAAATCAATATTATTGAGGATGCTTTTTTTATCCACGCTCATTGTAATATTTTCTTTTGTGTTGACTTTTAGTCTTTCAGGTTGCGGACCAGCTGCTTCTCCTGAAGAGGAAATCAGTCAGGAAGAATCCCCCCAGACTGAGGAAACAACAGAGGAAAGCGAAGATACATCAGTAGAGACTTCTGAGGAAGTTACTGAAGAAACGGAGAGCAGTATAGCAAATATGGAGATAACCGGAAATATTAATATACTTAATGGATTGGAATTATCAGACGAAGTTCTTAGTAGCAGACCGGTTGCTGTAATGATAGAAAATAGTCCTGATTCCAGACCACAATCAGGTCTTATAAATGCAGATATTGTTTTTGAAGTTGTAGATGAATATGGAATTACAAGATATGTAGCCATATTCTCTTCGAAAGATGCTGAGATAATGGGTCCTGTTAGAAGTGCAAGAATATATTATGCAGAGATCGCCAGGAGCTTTGATCCAATATATACATTCTGGGGGACTTACCCGGATGCCTACGAAGTTATAAAAAATCTGGATATGGATGTTCTTGATGCCAATAGCGATGCTTATGTCCCATATACAAATTCAGGTTGGAGAGATAAAAGCAGAAGTGATGTAACCGAGCATACAGCTTTTATGTCAACTCTGGGAATAAAAGAAGATGCCGGAGAATTTGGATATTCTCTAGAAGGCGGACAATCTCCAATGAATTTTAAGCTTGATGCTGTAGATTCAGAGAAGGGGAACATATCTGATATAACAGTTGATTTTTCACATGACAAATATATAGTTGATTTCAAATATGACCCTGAACTAAATATATATCTAAAATCACTTGCTGGTGAACCGCATATTGATTTTGAGTCAAAAGAACAATTAAGTGTGAATAATGTGATCGTCCTCCTGACAGATATCGATGGACCCATAGATCAATACGGACATATGGTGGTTAGGACCACAGGTTCACATGAAATAGGAGAAGCATATTTCTTTATGGATGGAGATGTTGCTGAAGGAACATGGGGAAGAACAAGTGCGTTTGATCCTTTTGAATTCAGGGATAAAGATGGAAATACAGTTTTATTTAACCGTGGTTCTACATGGGTATGTATGATACCTGGCATAGATAGATTGATGTATTAATATATTTTAATGCTTATTAAACTGGGGTATTGAAAGAAATTAAAAAAGAAAGAGAACTTACAAAGAGTAATATATTAGGGAAGATATTGTTTCCCAGTTCAGAATTAAGAAAAATAGTATCTGAGCTGGGAAACCAGATCACTGATGACTACAGAGGCAAGGAAATTCTACTTGTAAGCATTTTAAGGGGTGGAATAATATTTCTTTCTGATCTTATCAAGGAGATCGATCTCCCGCTTTCAATAGATTTTATGAGTATCTCTACTTATGGAATAAATGATGAGACTTCTGGTGTTGTGAGGATAACCAAAGACCTGGAAGATTCAATAGAAGGGAAAGATGTAATAATCGTTGAAGATATAATCGACACTGGTCTTACCATTAGCTACTTACTTAGGAATCTAAAATCAAGATATCCAAATAGTGTATCTATATGCACTCTTCTTAATAGGGAAGTCCGCAGGATAGTAGATATCGATATAAAATATGTTGGATTCAGCATAGGGGAGAAGTATATCGTAGGTTACGGACTTGACTATAAACAGAAATTTAGAAATCTTGAATCAATCTATGAACTCAATACTGACACTGTAAAGAAGGATATTGAATCGCTTAAAAATAATTCTATTTCTAAATAATGGTATTGAAAATTCTTCACCAATTAAATTCTTGATTTATCATAAAGCACCCTAATTTTTCTGATTTGGAATAATAAGTGATATAATAAAAATAAGAAAATAAAAAGTAATAATAATATATATTTTTAATAATGAATGATAAAAAAATAAATTTGAT
>JALHTA010000132.1 GCA_022865545.1 Actinomycetota bacterium
ACAACTTTTTTAAAGACTTTTGAGCACCGTATTATTACATCCCGGTGTCCCTCTGTCATCGGGTCATATGTGCCCGGGCATAATGCTGTCTTTTCCATAAGTCTCCCTGGATTGTACTGGTTCACTTTCAGGTGATATTACTCTTTAGCTTCAAATAGACTACCTTTTTATCACCGAAAAATGATTCTTTAACTATTTTTAAATTTTCAATCTCTTCTTCTATTTCCTTCTTAAAGAAGTACTCGTAGATCATCAAGGTATCCTCTGTCGTGACCCTTTTTTCCGAAAGTATTCCAAATGCCTTTTTCATAATTTCCGGTTCAACCCTGTAGGGAGGGTCAAGAAAGATTATATCCCACTTTATATCTTTACAAAACTCTAAATAATCTAAAACGTCACTCTTAATTATCTTAAATACCCCGGTGCCTGGAACACCGCTTATAAGATTTTCAGTATTGTACCTTATTAGATCTATGGATTGAACTTCTTTGTCAACAAAATGAACGAGCCCGCATCCCCTGCTCAGTGATTCAAGTCCAAGGGAGCCCGTACCCGAAAAAAGATCCAGTACTTTCGCACCCCTTATTTGAGAACCTATCACACTAAATATACTTTCCTTTACCCGGTCAAGAGTGGGACGTATATTGAAATCAGAAGGGGGCTTTATTTTTCTTCCCTTAAATTTTCCTGAGATTATCCTGATAAAGCATCACCGCAGACTATTACTCTATTGAAAATATGAAGGGATATAGAGGTTGTCCGCCTCTATGTATCTCTATGTCTAAACGCGGAAAGACCTTATTTAGCATTTCTTTTACTGCTTTAATGTTCTCCTGGCTTACATCCTTTCCGGTATAGAACGTGATGACTTCCTCGTTCCCATCTATTATATCCCGGACAAGCTCTATTGTAGCATTTACAATATTATCCGAGATCACTTTTACTTTCCCATTATACAGACCTATAAATGCACCTTTCTTGATCTCTCCGACATACAGGTTAGCATCCCTAACGGCCTGGGTTATCTCACCGCATTTGCTTTTATTAATAGCCTGTTCCATATTATAGGCATTCTCATCCATCCCTGCATCGGGATTATAGCTAAGTATTGCAGATATTCCTTCAGGCATGGTCCTTGTGGGTATTACAGTAACCGTTTTTTTCTTAACCAACTTCTTTGCCTGATTCGCTGTAAGTATTATATTCTTATTATTTGGAAATATTATCACTTCAGCCATATCAAGACTGTTTATTGCCTTCACTATATCATAAGTAGAAGGATTCATACTCTGCCCTCCGCTGACGATTACATCCACTCCGATGCTTTTGAAGATCTCTTCTATGCCGTCGCCATTGGCTATCACTATAAGGGCCCTTCCTTCGGGGGCTTTCGGTTCCTCCGGAGTACCTGGCCCGGCTTCGACTACTTCCATTCTCTGATCCTTCATATTATTTATCTGTATGTCGTGAAGTGTCCCTTCTCTTATCGCACGGTTAAGGACTTTCTGCGGGTTATTAGTATGTACATGTATTTTTACGAGGCTATTATTTCCGACTACAAGTGCGCTGTCGCCATAAGATTCTATCTTTTC
>JALHTA010000133.1 GCA_022865545.1 Actinomycetota bacterium
CTTTATCATCCCACCGGGACCGAATGCAAACTTTACCCATCGGTCATCAAATATCCTTTTTTCAATATCTTCTTCATTAAATATCTGTTTCATAAAAACCTTCCCGGGAAATAATATTTATATTTATGGGCTGTCTTTAGCCATGAACCCGACCATATCCGTCCGGATAATAGGCACCTGATGCTACTACGGCATAAAAAATTTTACAATTATTAATTATTATTTGCTATAATCAATTGCGAAAATTTACCTTTTATAAATAAATGAATGAAGAGGGCTAATGGGAGTTATAGATCTACCAAAATATGAACTTACCAGTGAAGAAAATATCAAAGCCAATAAGATCATTTCAAAATACAAAGGGAAAAGGGGTGCACTGATACCTGTACTCCAGAATATTCAGGAAACAGTAGGGTTTTTGCCCCTGGATGTGCAGAGAAAAGTTGCAGACGAACTTGGTATTCCTGAAAAGGATGTCTACGGGGTGGTTACATTTTATTCATTCTTTACTATGGTACCCAGGGGTAAATGCAATATAAGGGTATGCATGGGTACGGCATGTTTTGTAAAGGGTGCTAAAAGAATTGTTGAGAATATAAGCAATTTATTAGGAATAAAACCTGGACAGACTACTACTGACAGAAATTATTCGCTTCAGATAAATAGGTGTCTGGGTGCTTGTGGGATTGCGCCAATTATGGTAATAAATGATAAAGTATATCAAAAAGTAGATCCCGACAAGGTGATTGATATTATTAATAAGTATCCACAGTGAGGTATTTGTGATCATTAGATCGAAAAAAGATCTGGAAGAAATAAAACTGAGAAATATATCTGATAATAAGATTGATGGGAAGAATAAAAGATATAAAGTAACTGTACATTTAGGTACGTGCGGGATAGCTTCAGGTGCTGAAGAAATTGAAGAAGCTGTAAAAGAAATAATTGAAAAGACAGAAGCTAATGATATTATTTATGCCACTTCCGGTTGCGTAGGATTTTGTGCCCTGGAGCCAATGCTTACCGTCAATGACTCTAAAGGTAATATGATTACTTATCATAGCCTGGACAGGGAAAAGGTAAAGACGATATTTGAACAAAATATTGTTGCCGGCAGAATTGTAAAAGAATTAAATCCGATACTTAAGAACACTAAACTGTCAGAGTTTTATGATTTTCAAGAATCCAGAGTTCTTCGCAATAGAGGTAAAATCAATCCATTTAAAATTGAAGATTACATTGCCAATGACGGATATAAGGCACTTTCAAAAATATTGGATATCAATGATCCTGACTGGATTATTGATACTGTAAAAGAATCTGGACTCAGGGGTCGTGGCGGAGCAGGATTTCCTACTGGAATAAAGTGGGAGTTTTGTAAAAAGGCAAAATCAGATAATGGAATAAAATACGTCGTATGTAATGGTGATGAAGGAGACCCCGGCGCCTTCATGGATAGAAATCTTCTGGAATCTGACCCCAATTCTGTACTGGAAGGAATGATAATCGCAGCTATAGCTATTGGTGCACATAGGGGATATATTTATATTAGAGCAGAATACCCTCTGGCAATTGAAACATTAAGCAATGCAATTGAGAAAGCCAAAGAGTATGGCCTGATTGGAAGGAATTTACTGGGAAGTAATTTTGATTTTGATGTCGAAATCTATCAGGGTGCGGGAGCTTTTGTTTGCGGCGAGGAAACAGCTTTACTCAGATCAATTGAAGGCAAACGAGGGATGCCCCGTCCCAGACCTCCATTTCCCGCGAATAGCGGATTGTATGAAAAACCGACTTTGATAAATAATGTAGAAACTTATGCAAATATTCCTCAAATAATTCTTAA
>JALHTA010000134.1 GCA_022865545.1 Actinomycetota bacterium
GAATTTTTTCTCTGAAAGTATATTAAATATTTTTTTCATATAATAATCATTTAGATAGAATAGCTGGCTTTTGGGAAATATTCTGAAAAGCCTGACATTGTTTTTATATGCTTCTTTGAGGTATTTGTTAAAATCATAGGTAAAATAAACATCAGGGTTTAGCACAAAACTGTAGTAAAGACCTTCGATCTCATTGGAAAGACCGGTTGCCAGCAGTTTATCATTACCTGTATTCCAGTCATAGCTAAGTGCCAGTTTGCTGGTAAGTATAACTTTTTTTATGTCATTACCGTCAAGTCTTCCCCCGATATTATCAATACCGTCTTTTTTTTCTTTAGTATCATGCATACTGCTTAACAGATAATTCTCACTGCTACTCAGCCAGTGGTTTGCATCAAAAAAGTAAGTCATATAAATCCCTCAAATATGTTAAAAGTTTGATAAAGGATGAGTCTGATAAGTTTTATTATACCAATATTTAACCCTGCAATTATATTATTAGATAAATCTTAATATTTGCCGTATTTATGTACCGAATTTAAATAGGCGATATAGTTCTCATGTGGAATATAGTTTACTATTGAATGAGAGCTGTCTGAGACATAGCCATATCCAGGCTTTAATACTTCCATATGTTCCCTCACATCGTTCTCAACATCCTGGGGAGTCCCTTTGGACAGGGGAAACTCTATATCTATATTACCGCATAATGCTATCCTTTTCCCATATTTCCCTTTATATTCCCTGTAATCTACAGAATAGGGGTCCATGGGGTTTATGCAGTTGACTCCCATATCTATTAAGTCTTCCACCAGTACATCTATCTTTCCATCAGAGTGAAAAAGTACTGGAATATTATTATTTACTGCCGGCTCTATTATCCTGGCTATACGGGGGGTCCAGATCTCCTTCATAATCCCTGGAGGTAAAAACAGTCCTGTCTTAAATGCAACATCATCGCCGATAAATAGAAAATCCATCCCTTCCTTGACCATAGCTTTAGTCAATTCGACAAAGTGAATAGTGGATGCCTCCAGCATCTCATCTACAAGTCCCCTGTCTTCATAGGCCATAAGCATAAAATCATCCATACCAACAACAAACTCATAAAGGGTCTGCAGGATGCAGCCATATACGGGACAGACCCCGATCTTTGATTTTCTTTTATTTACAGCATCCCTGTATTCATTCATATATCCTATTGCCCTTTTTATTTCATTTTCCGTATCAAAGACAAGTCTGCTGAAATCCTTCACATCCTTTACACTCCTGTCAGTGACCTGTACCAGCTTGCCGTTCTCATTTTTTCTCTTAAAAGGGGTCCACATCCCTGCATCGAAACTTATTATGTCCTGTCCGATTATATTACAGAGGTCTATGAAGTCATCAGGATACATGGGCCTTAACTCCTCTTCACTGGGCCCCTTAGCAGGATCCCCGCCGTAGGACAATGTATTTCCTGCATATCTTCCCAGTAATTTTTCCACATGCTTGTCTTCGATAAGGTTATCCAGATGGGGTACCCTGTCCACTGGCTCAAAAAGTATTGCCCTTCTTAGCCTTTCCTTATCAGGTTCCCAATCAAATGGTTCTACGAATCTGGTTTCTATCATTTAAGTGCTCCCTTTAAATTTTTTCTATTCAAACAGTACTTCCCTGATAAGTCCCATATTGTCCACAAAATTATGGTTCTTAAGGTTACCGTCTATAAAGTCCCTATGCTCAAGCAGTTTATTGGCCATCCTCTCATAATCCTTTATGAGCTTTACCGCAAGAGAAAGCATCTTTTCCCTGTCGTTTCTGGGACATACGGTATCAATATTTAACCAGCCCCTGTAATTAATCTTACCCAGCCAGTAGAAAAGCTCAAGTGTCTCCCAGAAATTAATGGTACCGAAAAGAAGGTCGGGATCTGAATCCCTGTAGTTTTCATTTAAATGAATCTGGTAGAGCTTATCGTATTTATCCATTAGTACAAGTGATTCCGCCATCCGTTCCCCCGCCATCAGGGCATGTCCCATATCAAGGGCTGCCCCGATATTTTGAGCCTTGAGTAATTTTATAAGGAACATTGCTTTTCCTATATCTTCTATATATGACTTGGCACGGGGGTCCTTCTGCTTGTATTCCAGGGCCACCCTGACTTTTGGGTTATGTTCCCCTATCTCTTCCAGGGATTCTATAAGGAGGTCCCATGCCATCCCGTAGTCTGCCTGGAAGACATAGTCAAAGCCATCATGGGCCGGCCACAGGAGTACGCTATTAGCTTCAAGCTCTACAGCCAGGTCCATACTATGTTTTACTACCTCTATGGCTTCTTTTCTTATCTTTTTATCCACAGAAGTCAGGCCCCCGTATTTGTACTTTCTGTCTGACCATATCTCGGGCCCTATATCAGCTATCTTTAGTCCATATTCAGCAATTTTTTTCTTAAGTTTATCGGGCTGGTCTATAAGGGGATGTCCGGGATACCATACATCTATACCGTCCAGGTATTTTATATCTGACATTATCTTTAAGGCTTCTTCGAACTCGATTGGGTCAAAATAACCTCCTGGTACATATCTTTCCTGGAAAGTTCCCAGGCAGCCGAGGTGTGCGTTTATATTTAGGTCCAATTTATTTCTCCTTTCCTAAATTCAGACCAGTGTAATCTTAATACCACTATCTTTTATCTTTTTATAATAATCTTTTCCCAATGCCTTATCAGTTATTATTTCAGCAAATGCAGTAAGAGGGGCTACATTGATATATGAATATTTCCCAAATTTTGTACTATCGCATATAAGTATTGTTTTTTTAGAACAGTCTATTATTGATTTCATCAGTTCAGCATCAAAGTCGGTGGCGGTAGATATTCCCCTTTCTACTGAAACACCTACAGGACTTACAAAAGCTATATCAGCATTAATCTTTTTAAAATAATTAACTGCATGAGGCCCGACATAGATACTTGAATTAGGACGCATCACACCTCCACTAACGCTGACTTCCATATCTTTCTTTATCATGGAAAGATTCCAGAGCTCATTAGCCAGCGGGATCCCTGCAGTAGAGACTTTTATATTCTTTTTATCCATCAGATGTTTTACTATGGCAAGACAAGTAGTGCCCGATTCCAAAATAATACTGTCACCATCATTGATCCTTTTTGAAGCTTCTTTTGCTATTTCAGATTTTTCTTCCTGATGTAGCCTTATTTGCTCGGAAAAGACCGGTTCAGGCTCTATTAGATCTTTATATATCGCCCCTCCGTGAACCTTTGTTAGAAATCCTTTCCTGTCAAGCATCGCCAGATCTCTTCTAACAGTTATCGGGGAAATATTAAAAGCCTTGCTAAGTCTTTCAACTGTAACCACTTTTTCTTTTTTTATTAGATCTTTTAAATCGATTATTCTTTTTTCAGGGATCCTCATTTTTATCCTCATTTAAATCTGGTTATAGAAACAAAATCATCCACTTTTATTCTGCGATAAATATTCCTATAAATCCAGTA
>JALHTA010000135.1 GCA_022865545.1 Actinomycetota bacterium
GATGCAATAATCACATCTACCGAATCAGGATTTACGGCAAGACAGGTCTCCAAGAGCAGGCCCAGAAGCATGATAATCGGTACCAGCCCAAATCAGTGGGTAGTAAGGCAGCTGATGCTTAGCTGGGGAGTCATGCCTATTCTGACCAGATCCTCAAAGAATATAGACAATATGATCGAAGAGGATATAAGGGCTGCGAAAGAAAAAGGCTATATCAATAAAAATGATACAGTAGTCATCACTGCTGGGGTCCTTGTCAATAAACCTGGCAGCACAAACCTTATAAATGTAAGGGAGATCGAATAGGGATGCCTATTCTTCAGTAAACCTTAATTTTCTTAGCTGCTTGTTTTCACCTATGAGAAATAGTATATCTTCTTTGGCAAAACGATAATTTATATCAGGTGGAGCTATTATCTCATTTTTACTATTTTTTATACTTATAATAGTTACCCCGTATTTATGCCTCAGATTAAGTTCTATCAGGTTTTTACCCACCAGAAAATCAGGTGTTGGTATTTCCACGATACTTACATCCGGACTGACCTCCAAGAAATCCATTATATTTGAACTTATAAGACTCCTGGCGACTCTTTCACCCATATCCTTTTCAGGGTAGGCTATAGTATCTGCTCCTACCTTTGAAAGAACTCTTCCCTGTGTCTTGGTACCGGCTTTTGCAATTATTTTCTTTGCCCCTTTTTCCTTGAGTATCAATGTAACGAGTATGGAATTCTGGATATATTTTTCCCCTATACACACTATCGCTGCTTCATAATCAGATACACCCATGGATTCAAGAATACCTGCATCTGTGGCGTCACACTTTATTACATCAGCGATTTCTTCAGAAACACGCTGTATGCGGTCCTCAGAGTTGTCTATCCCTACAACACTATGGCCTTCTTCAGTAAGTGTCCTGGCAACGCTGGCCCCGAATCTTCCAAGTCCTATTACTAAAAACTGTTTTTTCATAATAAACCGGTCCTATTATATTTAAATTAATTATCCGATTGTAATCGTATCTTCAGGATAAGATATTTTACTGACTGAGCTCCGAAATGCAATAGCAACAGACAGGGTGCTGATACCGATTCTACCAATAAACATACTCAGTATCAATATTATCTTACCTGGCATGGTAAGTGATCCAGTGATTCCAGTAGTTAGCCCTACCGTACCAAATGCAGATATAGCCTCAAAAAGAGCATCTTTAAGGGAGCAATTTTCAAATACTAGAAGCCCTATTGTTGAAAATATTACCAGAGCTATGGCTGTTAGCGTTAGTGTTAATGCCCGGTAAATAGCACTATCGGGAAGCCTCCTTTTAAAAAGATTGACGCTGCTCCTGCCTCTTATAGAACTAACTCCTGCAGCAGCCACTGTAACAAAAGTAGTGGTCTTTATACCGCCGCCTGTACCTCCTGGTGAAGCTCCTATAAACATCAAAAGGGAAAGGAAAAAGAGGGTAGAAGGATTCAAGGATGCAATACTGATAGTATTAAATCCAGCTGTTCTAGCGGTCACAGATTGGAAAAGGCTGGTTAATATTTGAATATAA
>JALHTA010000136.1 GCA_022865545.1 Actinomycetota bacterium
ACCCTCAATTAAAACAATATATTAAAAAGTGGTCAAAATAGTTAAAATATTTAGAATTTAGATGGCTTCTTTGAAATGATATCTATTTTTCTTGTAATAGTCCCCGGCAAGCTGCTAAAACGGTTCAGTTTTATCTCTCAGTGATCCATACCATCATTTCGCCAGTGGTACGGTTTGCCCATGAATAATATGGTATAAATCTTACAGTTACTGGCCGGTATTGTGACTCTACTTCAGCTTTGTACAGTTCATCCTTCTCCCATGATGAATTATATCTTTGTGCTTCAGCATTTATAACTGTTAACCCGCCCAGTAGATTATCGTCAAATTCTGCCTTTAATTCAGATTTACGGGGTAATACTATTTCGTGTAAATTCGGTCCATTATCAATCTCTTCAAGGCAATAAACAACAGGTCCACGCTGCAGTGCGACTTTCCCAATATTTACCCTGACATTGGGATGTGCTTTTATACGCTGTATCACCATTGGTAAAACCAGTTCAACAACGTCCCCGTTTCTCCAAATTCGTTTTAATTTAGCATACCCATTCACTCTGGTATTGCTAATATTAATTTCTTCACGGTTAATATATACTTTTGCATTATCACACCATCCGGGAATACGCAACAAAAGTGAAAATTCTTTCCCTTCATTCAGAGAAACACTAATCTTCACTTTCTCATCCCATGGATACCGCGTTTCTTGCTTTATTTTTACTTTACTTTCAGATACATTTATCTCTGTTTCACCATTAATATATAAATGGGTGTATATTTCATCCTTATGTGTTGAATATATATATTGACCAATAGAAGCCAATAATCTTGAAATATTCGGTGGACAGCAAGCACACCCAAACCAGGATTGTCTGGTTACTTTTACATGTTCGTTGATCTTACTCTTTTCACTTGCCTCCGGCCAGACCTCAAGTGGATTTACATAGAAAAATTTCTTTCCATCAAGGGATATTCCACTAATAACTGAATTATATAATGCCTTTTCCATAATATCTGAATAGATATTATTTACATCCATTTGAAGCATTCTGTGTGCAAAAAATACCAGGCCTATTGATGCACAGGTTTCAGCATATATGGTATTATTAGGTAGATCATAGTCGAATGTAAAAGATTCTCCGAATGAAGTAGATCCTATGCCTCCTGTTATGTACATTCTTTTTGATACAATATTTCTCCATAGTTTTTTGCATGCTTCTATTAATGTCTGATCGCCTGTTTCTAATGCAACATCAGCCATACCCGAATATAAATATACAGCCCTGACACTATGCCCTTCAGCTTTAGTCTGCTCACGTACAGGTAGATGCGCCTGACAATACCTTGAGCCTAAATTTCCCCATACTTTATCTGCTTTATCTGCTTTCTCCCCCCTGGTCTCAGCCTCTTTAATAAAATAATTTGGAGCTTTGCCTCGTTCATCAATAAAATATTTACTCAAATCAAGATATTTTTTTTCGCCAGTAACTCTGTAGAGCTTAACCAGGGCAAGTTCAATCTCTTCATGACCGGGATAGCCCTTTTTCTTATCCGGCCCTGTTCCAAATACTGTATCAATCAAATCTGCAAACTTACACATCACATCAAGCAGCTTGCGTTTTCCTGTAGCTTCAAAGTAAGCTACGGCAGCTTCCATCATATGTCCTGCACAATAAAGCTCATGGCAATCACGAAGATTGGTCCATTTATTATCAGGTTCCTTAATTGTAAAATATGTATTTAAATATCCATCATCCTGCTGTGCTTTTGCAATAATATCAATAACTTCATCAGCCCTTTTCTCCAATTCAGCATCTGGATTTACAGCCAAACTAAACCCCACAGCCTCCAACCATTTAGCAAGATCACTGTCCCGAAAAACAATTCCATAAAACTCGCCCTGGGATAGGCCTGCAGCAATTTTAAAGTTTTCTATAACATGGCTGGGTTCTGCATCTGGAATACGGTCATTCAATGCATCCCATTGGTATGGGATCACCACATTCTTAACCAGGTCAATATATCTCCCCCAAAATGCATCATTTATCCCTGCACTTTTATTTGATACAGGTATCTTAAAATTATCCTTTGATTTCATAAAGAGTCCGTTCTTTCCGTAAAGGTTTAAAAATAATATTTGCGCTATCCGTGCTTTATTCTTTCAATCCTGATAAAGTTACACTCCTTACAAAAAAGTCTTGAGCAAGTAAGAAGAAAACCAGAACAGGCAGCAGGCTAATAAATGTACCAGCCATTAACACCGGCCAGTCAGTGGCATACAAACCCTTCATATTGGCCAATCCAAGGGGCAGAGTCATATTTTCTACGCTGCTTATAAATATAAGGGGTCTAATAAAGTCATTCCACATACCCATAAAAATAAATACACCCAGGGTTGCCAAAGCAGGTTTTGATAATGGAAGAAAAATTCTCCAATAGGTTGTAAAGGGATTACATCCGTCAATTTTTGCAGCATCCTCCAGTGAAGCTGGTATAGTCAAGTAAAATTGTCGCATTAAGAACGTGCCGAATGCTGTTGCAAGATCAGTCAATATCAGAGAAGGAAGTTTATCAACCAGACCTAAATATCGCATAATAATAAAAATTGGTATCAGGGTCACATGAATAGGAATCATCATGGTTGCCAGATACATTAAAAATATTGTGTCCCTATATCTGAATTTAAGCCTGGCAAAAACATAACCTCCCAGTGAACTGGTAAATAATTGGACGACTACAACAACAGACGTTACTATTGTGCTATTGATAAAAAAACGTCCAAATGGGAATCTCTCGGAAATTCTTAAATAATTTTCCCAATTAATAGCTTTTCCAAAGAAAGTAGGCGGGAAGACAAAAACTTCATTTATTGACTTTAGAGATGTACCCAACATCCATATGAAAGGGGTTATCATGATTAATGCACCAATACCAAGAATTATATACAATATTATTTTCGATGGGTGCTTTTTCTTCATTTTTTAATCCTTCTACCTAAAACTTTACACTTTTTTTCTGATACCAAAATTGAACAATTGCAAAAATAAGTATCAGGAAAAAGAGTACATAAGCTATAGCACTTGCATATCCCATTTTAAAATACTTAAAAGCATTTTGATATAAATAAAAAACTAGAACAGAAGTCGATCTAGCTGGTCCGCCATTAGTCATCAAGTAAACAAGATCAAATCCCTGGAATGAATTTATAACTGATATGATTACGACAAAAAGTGTAGTATGGGAAAGAAGAGGAATTGTGATATGGAAAAATTTACTAAACCATTTTGCCCCATCTATATCTGCCGCTTCATAGTAACTTTCGGGTATTCCCTGTAAACCGGCTAAAAAGAGCAACATGTTAAATCCTAATCCTTTCCATATGGTGGTTAATATAATAGAGGGCATTGCCCAGTTTAAACTGTTTAACCAACTAGGTCCTTCTATCCCAATCATACTTAAGAAATAATTTATCAAACCAAATTCTGGATTATACATCCACGTCCATACCAGAGCTGCAGCTACAAAAGATCCTATTACGGGAAGAAAATATGCGGCCCTAAATATTTTGATACCTTTTATACGTTGATTTAGGGCTATAGCTAAAAAAAGTGAAATTATAACTCCTGCTGGAACCGTTCCAAGGGTAAAATAAATTGTATTCCATAATGTTTTATAAAATGTCTGGTCATTAAATAAATTAATATAATTATTAAATCCTACCCATTGCATTGGTGTCAGTAAATCCCATTTAACAAAGCTGAAAATAAATGAAGCCAATAAAGGAATTAGCAAAAACACTAAAAAGCCTAAAAGATTAGGCAGTAAAAGAACAAAAGCCCATATATTTTCTCTATATAAAAGTTTTTTAAACCTCACCCTATTTTACCTCTTGGCAAATTATATCATGCGGCCCCATTTTTTTTCATGGGGCCGCATCTTTATTAAATCTTATCTTAGCTAGTTCAACTATTTACCTATTCTGTTGCTGCTAATACTTCGTTTGCCCTTGTTTCAATATTCGCAAGTACTGTATTTATATCTTCATTACCAGTTAAGAATTTATCCATTTCTTCAAACAAAATATCATTGACTTCTACTTTTTCATTCTTTGAAGTTGGCTCTTGTAAAGCTGATATGAAATACGGGGCTAAATCTGTAAATCCTTCCGGATGAACATCAGGATTAAACCATTTTGCTATACCCTCTTCTGTATAATACTCTTTCTTGTGAGGCATCCATAATCCGGCTTTAATATTCTCAAGTAGATAATCGTCACCGGAAAGGAAGTTGATTAAAGCCCAGGCTTCTTCCGGATGTTCTGTATCAGCCCATGCAGTATGTAAGTGTGCCTGACCATGAGTAAGAGCAGTTTCGAATTTTGGCAGCACTCCTACACCAACCTCGAAGTCCATTGTTGCAAGCTGTTGCAGAGCCCAGGATCCATCTATAAGCATTGCGATATTTCCAGTTTGAAGCATATTAGCTGCAGATATGAATACGTCCGGCTGTATCTGCGCTGCTAAGAAGCTAGCTCCGTCTACCGTCCTAAGATCTTTAATCGCTTGCATAACTTCTGCTGTCTCAGGAGAATTTATCGTCATTGCGGATACATCATCATTGAAGTAACTACCGCCATTAGACATTATAAGTGCTGAGAACATATATGAGTTCTCCAGTCCATACACGCCATACTGTGTCGTTTGTCCACCTTCAACTATTGTCAGCTGCTTTGCAACCTCAACAAATTCATCCCATGTCCATGCTTCTGCAGGGTCACTTGGCGGATAAGCCATGCCAGCTGCATCAAAAATCGCTTTATTGTAATATAGGACAGGAGAAACAGTACAACTGCTGATACCATATATCTTACCATCTATATCCATTATAGCTGCAGATGAATCAATATAATCATCAATACTATAATTTGCATTAAAGCGATCTGTTATGTCTAATAGACGATCTGCATTTACAAATCTACGATAATCGTACGCAAAGTTAAAGAAAACATCCGG
>JALHTA010000137.1 GCA_022865545.1 Actinomycetota bacterium
CAAGTGATTAACTTTCTTTTTTTGTAGGCTTAAAATTATTTATGGGCCCGGTCCTTTTTTACCAGATATTTATTATTCTTAAGACCTAAAATATTTGATGCTCCTATTCCAAACATCGCTACCTTGAGCCCCATAATAATCTCGTCTATAAAATCCTCAGCCTCTCCGGCAGAACCCGTAGAGGCCCTAAGTATGGGAAGGGCGGCCCCGGCAATATCTGCTCCCAGGGCAATTGCTTTTGCCACGTCCAGCCCTGTCCTTATACCGCCGCTTGCAATTATCTTAATGCTGCTGCTTACTCCTGAGACCATCTCAAGACTCTCCGCAGTAGGTATTCCCCAGTCCATAAAACTCTTTGAGATATTTTTCAGGACCGGATCTTTTGAACGGCTGCTTTCTATTTTTATCCATGACGTCCCGCCGGCTCCTCCTACATCTATTCCGGCTACTCCTGCACCGGCCAGCATTTTCGCAGCATCAGCTGATATTCCAAAACCTACTTCCCTTACTATTACGGGAAATTGTACCTTCTTGCAGATACCGGCTATCTTTTTCGCAAGGTTTGAAAAATCATGATCTCCTCCATCCTGAAAGACTTCCTGCATGGGATTGAGGTGAAGCATAAGTGCGTCAGCTTCTATCATATCCACTGCCCTTTTGCACTGCTCCGGTCCAAAGCCATGATTGAGCTGCACAGCGCCCAGATTTGCAAAAAGCAGAATATCCGGAGCGGTTTTTCTTACTTTAAAACTTTCTTCAAATGATCCATCCTCGATGGCTATCCTCTGGGAACCTATCCCCATTGCAATATTTTTTTTCTGTGCCAGCTCTGCAAGTCTTATATTGAGTCTGCCGCCTCCCATGGTCCCTCCGGTTATTGGTGAGATCATTAGCGGTGCAGAAAGCTTCCTTCCGAATATGTTTATCCCGGTATCAATACTATCAAAATTAAGCTCGGGCAGCGCCTGATGAATAAATCTATAATTTTCAAAACCGGGAGACAGCCCCCCGTTTTCAACATCTCCATTAAGACTTAGATCCAGGTGCTCTTCCTTCCTCCTGCTTCCTTCAGAACTTTCGATGAGCTTTTTTCTTTTTTTAGTCATTTACTTAGACCTCTCATTTAAAAATCCCTCTTTATTAAAAACTCAGATAATTGTCTGTAATCAGCGGGAAACTGACTTTTTATGGGAAGTTTCTCTATTTCACTTATAGCCATTTCATAATATTTTTCTGCCTGTCTCTGGCAGAAATATTTTGCGCCGATCTCTTCAAGGTTTTTAAGTACTATTGTGACTCCCCTGTCGCTTACCTTATTTTTTCTGTATATCTTTAAAAGCTGTTTTTTGCCCTTCTCGTCACTTTCCTGCAGGCATAGCACTATTGGAAGTGATTTTTTCCTTTTCCTTATATCATTCCCCTGCGGTTTTCCGGTCTTATTATCATTTCCCCATATCCCCAAAATATCATCTGTTATCTGGAAAGCTATCCCGAGGTATTTACCGAATTTTTCAAAGGCTTCAAGTCTTCCATTTTCAAGATGAAGGGCGGCCCCTACTTTAAGCGCGCCTGATATCAGTGCAGAAGTCTTTTTTTCTATCATCTTCAAATACTCTTCAACCGATATAGTACCCCTGCTTTCAAAATCGATGTCCATATACTGCCCCTCTATCATCTCAAGACAGCTGGTATCCAGGATATCAAATATCTCGACCTGTTTTTCCCGGGATATCCCCAGATCATTAAGCTTTAGTACAGAAAGATTTGCCAGAATCTTCAGTGCCGAACCTGCATTTATTGCCTGCGGTTTTC
>JALHTA010000138.1 GCA_022865545.1 Actinomycetota bacterium
AGATCTAAAACACCGCCTTTTATGCTGGAACATAGGGACAGAGTGGATGAAAATACAAGATTAAAATACAGGTATATCGATTTAAGATCAGAACAGATGCAGCGTAATATCCGTTTGAGACATGAGATAACCAAAATGACCAGGGATTATTTTAACTCAATCGGCTTTATTGAAGTTGAAACACCTATTCTTGCCAAAAGCACTCCTGAAGGAGCAAGAGATTTTCTTGTGCCGTCACGTATTAACCCGGGTAAATTTTATGCACTCCCTCAATCTCCCCAGCTATTTAAACAAACACTTATGTTTTCCGGATTTGACAGGATATACCAGATAGCAAGATGTTTTAGGGATGAAGACCTCCGGGCTGACCGTCAGCCGGAATTTACGCAGATCGACCTGGAGATGACTTTTGTAGAGATCGGTGATGTAATAAATACCATAGAAGGCCTTTTCAATGAGATATTTGAAAAGGTGCTAAAAAGAAGCATCACTACACCTTTCCGTAGAATAAATTGGCAGGAAAGTATGGAAAGATTCGGTAGCGATAAGCCCGATCTCCGTTTTGACCTTGAGTTAAAAGAAATAACCGGTATTTTTTCTGAAAGTGAACTAAAAATATTTAAAAATGTAGTAAAATCAGGAGGCTCTATCAAATGCATAGTGGTCCCTGAGGGGGACCAGTTCAGCAGGAAAGAGCTGGATAACCTTGTGGATCTTGCAAAATCAAGCGGTGCAGGGGGGCTTGCATGGATAAAAATCGGAAGTGAAATGGAATTTCAATCCCCGATCACAAAATTTCTAAGTGAAGCTGAAATAAAAGCTTTAACTGATACTTTAAACTTAAAAGTTAATGATCTGGTCTTGATAGTTGCAGATAAATTTAAAACCACCTGTGAAGTACTTGGTGATATCAGGGTACACCTTGCAAAAAAACTTGATCTTATAGACCAGGATGTCTTTGAATTTGTATGGGTCCATGATTTCCCATTGTTTGAATGGGATGAGAATGAGAAGAGGCTTACCTCCGTTCATCATCCATTTACCAGTCCAGATGAAGACGGAGAAAAATTACTCGAAGAAGAACCCTTAAAAGCAAAATCACTCGCCTATGATATTGTTCTTAACGGGGAAGAGATCGGAGGAGGTTCCATAAGAATAAATGAGAGCAGTCTTCAGCACAAGATATTTAAACTTCTAAGTATAGATGACGATATGATAGAGGAGAATTTTGGTTTTCTTGTAAAGGCTCTTGATTTTGGTGCCCCGCCGCATGGAGGAATAGCACTGGGAATGGACAGAATGGTCATGGTGCTTGGAAAACTTGATACAATAAGGGAAGTCATGGCTTTTCCAAAGACACAATCAGCAGTAGGCCTACTAACAGGTTCACCATCAAGAGTATCTGAAAAGCAACTTAAAGAAGTACATATAAGTATCAATGCGGACGAAGAAGAAGAGTAGATATTTTTAGAATGACCCGTATTTTATTATGCCAAGAATACTCTGGGCGTGAGCCCGTAGATGCTTTATTAGTTTTATATTATAAATAGAGTAGATTGTTCGGCTTCTGTATTAATCGTCACGCTACAACTGCATGAACAGCAGACTGATGACATTTTACCTTTATTGAATAAAGAAATTGATTATGATAGTATCAAATCGGGTATTCTGTTTATATCGTTGCCATAGTTAATTTTTGTGCCAACAAAATTACATTGGAAGCCCATACTTTGGCTGTAGTGTAAATGCCCTGATTAATTTCTAAGGGACTTACTAAACAGACCGGAGGGCATCCACCTGCTGAAGCAGGGCGCAAAAAACTTCTTTAGGTTACGACTAAACGGGATATCCGTTTTATTATAAAAAAATAAAGTTTAAATATATTTATGGATATTCGGAAAAAATTCTTAGATTATTTCAAAAAAAAACAGCACCTGATACTCCCTTCAGCGGGACTGATACCAGAAAACGATGATAGTGTACTTTTTACGACAGCTGGAATGCAGCCCTTTAAACCCTATTATCTGGGTATAGAAAAACCTCCAAAGGAAAGGATCTCGACTGTCCAGAAGTGTTTCAGGACAAGTGATATTGACAGTGTGGGATATACTGACAGGCACCTTACTTTTTTTGAGATGCTTGGAAATTTTGCATTTGGGGATTATTTCAAGAAAGAGGCCATTGATCTTGCTTTTGATTTTATAGTAAATGTTCTAAAAATACCGCAGGATAGATTATTGATAGCAGTTTTTAAAGGTGATAAAGAGATTCCTGCAGATACTGAATCTATCCAATATTGGAAAGAACATGGATTTACCGATGATATAATATATAAATTTGATAAAAAGGAAAATTTCTGGGGCCCCGCAGGCAATACCGGGCCTTGTGGACCCTGTACTGAAATATATTATGATTTCGGTAAAAAAACAGGTTGCGGCAAGCCTAATTGCAATCCTAATTGTGATTGCGGAAGGTTTCTCGAAGTCTGGAACCTGGTATTTACACAATATAATTTTGATGGCAAGAAATACACCGAACTTCCTAAAAAGAATATTGATACCGGCATGGGTCTTGAAAGAATAATTGCCGTACTGGAAGGAAAAAGTTCAGTATTCAGGACCAGTTTATTTGAAAAAATGCTTAACAAGATCCATGAGGTATCCGGCAAAAGACTGACCTCTCCGGGAGATGCTGATTATGATCCCAATGCTAACAGGGCAATAAGAATACTTGCTGATCATATAAGGGCAATATATTTTCTTATTGCAGATGATGTCACACCCTCTAATGAGGGCAGGGGATATATACTTAGAAGAATAATCAGAAGAGCTGTAAGGTTTGGAAAACAAATAGGTATAGATGATTATTTCATAAATGATATTGGAGAAACTGTCACAGGACAGTATTCATCTTATTATCCTGAATTATCTGAAAAAAGTAAGTTCTCTAAAAAACTTGTACTTGATGAGGAGAAAAGATTTACCAAAACCCTAAAAGAGGGCAGCAAGATCTTATCCGAAAAAATCTTAAGAGTAAAGAAAACCGGGAGGGACTATCTTGACCCCAAAGATGCTTTCAGATTATATGATACTTATGGTTTTCCAGTAGAACTTACAAGAGAAATACTGGATGAAAATAGTTTAAAACTGGACCTTGACAAGTTTGGTGAATATTTTAGGGAACATGCTGAAAAATCAAAAGCCAGGACTTCATTTGATAAAAAAATTGATGAAAATCTTGATCTATACAGGACCATAGCAAAAGAAATTCATGTGGAATTTCTTGGATATGAAAAGGACCAGGTAAATACTTATATAGAAAAGATAATATGCTCCGGGAGTAATGGAGATGCCGCAGTGCTAGATGAGCTTAATGCTGGTGAAAAAGGTGAGATCGTTTTAAGGGACACTGTTTTTTATGGAGAAAAGGGCGGTCAGGTAGGTGACTGCGGTATTATCAAGTCAAAAGGCGGGATATTTATCGTAAATGACACCCAGATCCCGGTTGAAAACCTTTTCATTCATAAAGGTTTTGTAAAAGAAGGAAAAATAAAGACAGGGGAAGAAGTCGACATAGAAGTCAGTAATGAAACAAGAAAGGATATAAGGAAAAATCATACATCTACCCATCTTCTTCATTGGGCCCTGAGGAATGTTTTTGGGGACCAGTTAAAGCAAGCAGGATCATTTGTTGCGAGTGATAGATTCAGGTTTGATTATTCTATATATGATACGCCAACCAGGGACCAGATAGATAAAGTAGAGAAGCTTATAAATGAAAGAATACAGAGAGACGAACCAGTACGTTGTTTTGAGACTACAAGGGATTATGCGCAGCAGCTAGGCACAATAGCATTATTTGATGCGAAATATGGTAAATTTGTAAGAATTGTAGAAATCGGAAATTACAGCAGGGAGCTTTGTGGCGGACTGCATATAAACCGTACCGGACAGATCGGTTTGTTTACCATAATATCTGATACCAGTATTGGAGCCAATCTCAGAAGGATAGAGGCTGTAACCGGGATGCATGCTTTCAAGATTTTAAAGACTAAAGAAGATATTTTAGATGATACTGCTCTTGATCTGGAAGTAGACATTAAAAAAGTCCCGGAGACTATCAGAAGATTAAAAGATGAAAACTTAAAAATTTCCGAAGAACTTAAGTCTCTGAAAGTAAAGATCTCGGCCGAGAATATACTTAAGGGGCTAGAGGATGAAATAGGTAAAGCCGAATACAGGATCATTTACTATGATTTTTCCAGGGACGGAGGTCTTTCATCTCTTGATGTAAAGAGCATGGGACAAGTAAGTGACCATATAAAGGATAGTTTCAAGAATTCAAAGACATTTATAGCACTTGGAAACAAGAGCGACGGGAAACCTGTTATTATTCTTTCATGCACAAAAGACATGGTCGATGCAGGTATTAATTGCGGAAAACTAGCTATTGAAATAGGAAAGATAGTAAAAGGCGGGGGTGGCGGAAGGCCGGATTACGCACAGCTCGGCGGTAGTGACCCCAAATCACTTGATAAGGCTATAAAATATGCGGTAAGTAATGTCAGGAAGACTCTGGACTTAAAAAAATGAAAATACTTGGTCTGGATATAGGAGAAAAAAGAATAGGTATTGCAATATCCGACAAGGATGAAAAGCTATCAGCACCTTATGGTATTATTAAAAATGACTACAATTTTAAAACCAATATTGAGAAGATCATAGATGAATACCATATTAAAAAAATAATTATTGGAATGCCTTATACACTGAAAGGTGATATTGGGGCACAGGCCCGGAAGGTAATTGAATTTGTTAAGGAGAATATTGATTTTGAGAATGTGGATATTGACTATTTCGATGAACGTTTTACGAGCAGTATCCCTGAATATAAAATAAAAAAAAGTGACCGGAAAAAAAATGATATTGATAAATTATCTGCAGCAATCATACTTCAAGATTATCTTGAAAAAAATAATGAGATTAAAAAATATCAATAACTATAATAAAATTAAAAAGATACTCATTTTATCATTAATTTTAACTCTTAGTGTGTCATTTTCCCTTGCAAGCTCCTGTTTTTTGGACAGCAGCAGACCAGATGATAGTGAAGAAATCGCGAAAGGGATAGAAGTAGAAATAATAATATATGAAGGAATGACTCTTAACCAGATTTCTTCTGTTCTTGAGGATAAGGCAGTAGTTGACAATGGTTTCATGTTTAGATTGTATGTTCAGCAGAAAGGAAAAGAAAAGAGCCTGATCCCTGGAACTTATAAGCTGTTAACGGGTTCAGAATATGGCGAAGTAATGGATGAACTCTCTGCGGGAACTCCAGTAGTGACTTTTAAAGTAGCTATACCGGAAGGTTATATCATCATTGATATAATAGAAAGATTTTCAAGTGAGCTGCCTTTTATTGATAGTGAAGAAATGCTTCTTGCTGTAAATGCTGATAATTATAATTATGACTATATCGAAGATGATGAAAGTCTTGAGGGTTATCTTTTCCCAAAGACTTATGAGGTCACAATGGATTATAATGCATACGATATTGTAGATATGATGCTTGTCCAGTACCGTTACGAGACAGGGGACCTTGATTATACATATGCCGAAAATAAGGGTCTTTCAAAATATGATATATTAAAGATCGCTTCGATGATAGAGAGGGAAGCCTATATACCGGAAGAAAGGGAATTAATATCAGCAGTAATACATAATAGACTTGATATCGGTATGCCTCTTGGGATCGATGCAACCCTGAGTTACTTTCTTGAAAAATGGGATGAACCCTTAACGGTATCGGATCTTGAAACAGATACCAGATTTAATACTAGAATATATGCCGGGCTCCCACCGACACCAATATGTAATCCGGGACTGGCCGCTATAAGTGCAGCGATAAACCCTGCTGATATAGATTATTTATATTTTGTTGTCACTGATAGCCAGACTCACCAGCATTCCTTTACCAATGATTATGATGAACATATAAATAATATTAATAATGCTAATTGATAATTTAAGCCTCTATCTTGAAGAAAAAAAATTTCTAAAAGATTTAGAGGAAAAATCAAGATCACTAAAAATTCCTGTAATAAGTATAGAAACCGGAGCATTTCTTGAGTTTGCGGTACTGCTAAAAAAGCCTAAAAAATTACTTGAAATTGGATGCGGTAATGGATTTTCAACATATTTTCTGGTAAAGAACCTCAAGATTTGCTCAAGCTATACAGGAATAGACCTAAGCAAGAGCAGACTGTTTTTGGCAGAGTCTTTTATCAGGGAGAGATTTCATGGAGTAGAAATGGAGTTTATCTCCGGTAATGCATTGGATGTCATTGTGGACCTGGATAAGAAATTTGATTTTGTCTTTATAGACGCAGCAAAATTTGAATACCCCGGGTATCTGGAAGTGATACTAAAAAAACTTAATAAGGGCGCACTTATCATAGCTGATAATATTTTTTATAATGGTAAAATATTTTCCCAGACTCCTTTAAGACATGATAAAAAAAGTGTAAAAGGCATAAAAGAGTATTTAAAAATGATTACTTCAAATAATATGATCACCACCGAACTTATAGATATTGGCGATGGTCTGGCAATAAGCATTTACGGAGATGGTCCAGATGGTTAGTAATAAAATACCGGAACTGATGGTTCCTGCAAATAATCTAAAAATATTGAAATATGCCATTAACTATGGTGCAGATGCCGTCTATGTAGGAGGTAAAAAATTTAATTTGAGAAGTATCAGGGGTAATTTTTCCCTTGATGAGTTAGTAGAGGGTGTGAAGTATGCCCACAATAAAGGGGTTAAAGTATACTTTACACTGAATTCCTGCATACATGAAAATGAGACCGATGATCTTAGAGATTATATCAAGGATCTTAAAAGCATTGATCTTGATGGCATTATTGTAGCTGATCTTGGAGCAATAGAACTTATAAGGGAAATCATTCCTGAAGCCAGGATACATATAAGCACTCAGGCTAGTATAACTAACCATCATGGAGTTAAGATTGCAGAAAAACTAGGTGCCAGCAGGGTCAATCTTGCCAGGGAAATTTCTTTCGATGATTTAAAAGTCATTAAAAATAAATCTGAAGTAGAAATTGAAGTATTTGTCCACGGCGCCCTTTGCATATCATATTCCGGAAGATGCATGCTTTCAAAATATATGGCAGGAAGGGATGCAAATAAAGGTGAATGTGCCCATAGCTGCAGGTGGAACTATTTTTTGATGGAGGAGCAGCGCTCTAATCTATTTTTCCAGATCCAGCAGGACAAAAGCGGTACATATATCTATAATTCCAGGGATCTTTGCCTTCTGCCTGAGCTTAATAAACTTATCGGTGCAGGTATAGATAGTATAAAAATTGAAGGAAGGATGAAAACAGAAAGTTATGTAAGCCTTGTGACATGGGTTTACAGAATGGCACTTGATTATATTGCTGAGGGCAGTTTTACTGGAGATAAGATAGATTATTTAATCCATGAGCTAGATAAAGCGTCACATCGAAATTTTACCAAAGGTTTTATGTTTTCTGCCGGCAATAATGAACTTATAGACAATGAGAATGTAGGATATATTAAAAAATATACTTTTGTCGGTACGGTGGTGGGGGGTAGAGAAGAATATGGCGGCACAGTTATCGGTGTCAGGAATCAATTTAACAAGGGGAGCATACTTGATATACTACAGCCCCGGAGAAAGCCGCAAGAGTACAGAGTAGATAAGATCATTATGGCCAGTAATGGGGAAGAAGCGGATGTGGCAAATCCTAATGATATAGTCGTGATCCCTGGAATTGTATGCCTGGATCCGTATTCGATATTAAGAATAAAAAAATAAAAAATGCTTATTTTTAGGCATACAAGTCTTAAAGTTACTGAAACTGGATAAAGAATAAATTTTTTGTTATAATTTTTATAATTTTTTTGAAAGA
>JALHTA010000139.1 GCA_022865545.1 Actinomycetota bacterium
AAATGAAAAGGAAATAAATGAGATTATTAGTCATAGAAGATGAAAAACAGTTATTAAAACTTATAGGTAAAAGGCTTAAAGAAGAAGGATATGTTTTTGATCTGGCAAGTGATGGAAAAGAAGGATTAAATTTTGCTGAATCAGTCGAGTATGATTGTATAATCCTGGATATAATGCTTCCATTTATTGACGGTTTTACAATAATCCAAAAACTCAGGTCAAAAAATATTAACTCCCCGATAATAATACTAACAGCAAAAAGTGCGATCAAAGATAAAGTCATTGGCCTTGATTATGGAGCTGACGATTATATTACAAAACCTTTTTCCTTCGAAGAACTGATAGCCCGGATAAGGGCAATGTTAAGACGGAAATTGGATGAAAAGGAAACCGTTATGACATATGAGGATTTAACTCTTGACTTAATTTCACGGGAAGTTTACCGAAATAATATTCGTATTGAACTCACCACAAAGGAATTTGCCATCCTGGAATATTTCTTAAGGAATAAAGGTAGGATCCTTACAAAATCTCAAATAGCAGAACATGTTTGGAACTATGAATTTGTTTACCAGTCTAATATTATTGAGGTCTATATTAGATATCTAAGAAAAAAAATAGATGATAATTTTGAAAAAAAGCTTATAAATACTGTTAGAGGTGTAGGTTACAAACTTCAATAGATCTATGAAAAATCTTTCTATTAGAGCAAAGATAGCAATTCTTTTTATTACCCTATTTCTGGTCCTTAGCATCACATTTAGTTTTTTTATGTATAATTATTTATCTCGGATCCTATACAGAGCTGAAGAGAATAAAATAGAGGACGAGATTTCTCATATACTTTATCATCTTGTAATCACTTATTATAATTACAATGATTCATATAATTTTAAGCCGTTTGAACTATTAAGTCCAAAAACAGGGTTGATGATATTTGATCTTTCAGGGGATACCGTATTTGGTGACACAGTGCCAGATATCATAGATCTTCCAATTGAGGGTGAAAGATTCAGGGAGTTGACTACAGAAGATCAAGAAGTTTGGATTTTTTTCGATGAACCTATTTATTTTAATGATAAAATTGTGGGGTGGCTGAGGACCAGCCGATCTATATCTGATATATACGATACTCTGTTTAATATAAGGGCGGTTATCTTTACGGCTACCCCTATTTATGGCTTGCTTGCTATCTTAAGCAGCCTGTTTTTGACCAGTAGTGCATTGACTCCGATCGACACAATAACAAAGACTGCAAATATAATTGAAAAAGGCGATTTATCTCAAAGGATTATAACACCAAAAGTAAATGACGAGGTGGGAAGACTCGCAAAGACTTTTAATAAAATGATAGAAAGAATAGAATACTCATTTAAAAAAGAGAAAAGATTTACTTCAGATGCATCCCATGAACTAAAAACCCCAATTTCTATTATTTCTGCTACTGCTGAAAATGCATTGACTAAAGGTAATAAAACAAAAGATTACAAGAAAGCTTTTAAAAGCATTATTGATGAAAGTAAAAATGTAAGTTTTTTGATCTCACAACTGCTTTTTCTGGCCAGAAATGATGAAGGAAAGGAAAGTTTAAATCTGGAAAAGATCGATCTAACACTTATTGCAGAAGGTGTTATAAATCAGTTAAAAGATGAGGCAGAAAAAAAAGATATTAAAATATCTATTAATTTTGGACAAGATTTCAAATTAAAAGCTGATCAAACACTTATTACCATACTTTTCTTAAATATTATAAAGAATTCTATAAAATATAGTAAAAATGGTGGATTAATAAATATTAGTTTATTTAAAAAAGATAATGGCGTAAAAATATATTTTGAAGATAATGGAATAGGGATCTCAAAAGAAGACCTGCCATACGTATTTGACAGATTCTACCAGGTAAGTAAAGCGAGAACCGGGAAAGGATCAGGTATAGGTCTTGCAATAGTCAAAGAAATCACTGACCTTCATAACGGAAAAATAAGTATCAGTAGTAAATTAGGGAAAGGTACCCGGATAGAAGTCTTGCTGCCTTTAAACTAATCCTATAAAGGTAATTCCAGATAGTAATTGTAAATTCTTCATAACATAAATCCTCCCTACATAATGTCCTTCCAATTTCTTATAAATATGATAAGATTTATTAGAAAGATTAAATAAAATTAATCAAATTTTAATCTGGTTTTAATATTTCTGTTGCATAATTGGTTCTTGAGATTAAGAAGATTTAATGATATTTTAATTTTACTTTAATAAATTGATATTGATAGATTACTTTTAATTTATTTTTATTAAATATCAATTTATAAATAAAAATTAATGATTTAATTTTGTTTCTAGATAATTAGTCCTAAAATAATTAAGGTTTATGGGATTTGTTTATATTACAGTAAAAAGGTGACTATTGTGAGCAAAAAAGGAAAAAATAAAAAAGATCTAAACAGGCGGGATTTCCTGAAAATATCAGGAGGGATGATGGGATTAGCCATCATGTCTACACCGATAGTAGAAGCATTTCGTAAAGTTGGAGCAGATACTGATAAACAGCAGGATGATCCCACCAAAGACACCAGTGAAGTAAATCAGTGGTGTATGGTGCTCGATTTACGTAAATGTGAAGGTCTTCGATTATGTACCAAAGCTTGCATAGCGATGCATTTTATACCCAAAGAGCAGGAGTGGATACAAACACTTAAAATAGATCTTGAGGGTGGCGGGAGTTATTATATGCCAATGCCCTGTTTCCAATGTGAAAATGCTCCCTGCGTAAAAGTTTGCCCTGTAAAAGCTACATACCATAATGAAGAAGGGATCGTCCTTATCGATCAGACCCGGTGCATCGGTTGCCGTCAATGTATGGCAGCCTGTCCCTATCATAGGCGGTTTTTTAATTGGAAAAAACCCGAACTTCCTCCGGAAGCAGCACTGGCTAAATATTCCCCTGAGTTTCCCGTGAACGTTGAAAAAGGAACGGTCTCAAAATGTGTTTTTTGTCCTCATTTGCTAAAGGACGGAAAACTACCGAGCTGCGTAACAGGGTGTCCTAATGGGGTAATCTATATGGGTGAGCTAAACAGGGACCTGGCAACAAATGGTCAGGAAGTAGTCAAACTTTCCAAATTTCTTGACGATAATAAAGCATACCGATATAAAGAAGAGTTGGGTACTCAGCCGCGAGTATGGTACATACCTGGAGCCGGTGAGGAAGTTGGCAGGAGTCCTGAAGATATTGACGAACTTAGGTCCCTAGTTTGGCCAGAAGGTGGGTCTAGATGAAACCAGATTTAAACAATGATTACAATGAACGTTTAAAAAACTCTGTTTTTTATCCCTTATATCACACTACTAAGGCCTACTATGTTTTCATATTGGTCCTTTTAGCTGTTATGGCATGGGGCGGCTATAATTATATTACACAATTACGGTTTGGTCTCACGGTTACAGGATTGAACGATACAACTTTTTGGGGATTGTATATTGTTAATTTCGTTTTTTTTATCGGGATCAGTTATGCAGGAACATTAGTCTCAGCTGTTCTGCGCGTGACTGGAGCCAGTTGGCGCACCCCGATAACCAGGATGGCTGAGGTCATTGCTATTGTAGGTATTATGATCGGTGGACTGATGCCGCTTATTGATGTTGGACGTCCTGACAGGATTTTAAATATCTTTATTTTTGGTAGATTGCTATCACCTCTGGTCTGGGACATTATTTCCATAATAACATATTTCATTGCCTGCCTTATATATCTATATTTACCCCTTATTCCCGATCTGGCTCTTATGAGGGACAGCCTGGGGAAAGGCGCTTCGCCGATTAGAAGAAAATTTTATACATTTATGGCAGCAGGCTGGAGAAATACGCTGGAACAAAAAAAGTGGCTGGAAAAGGGAATGCGTACTATGGCAGTTATCATTATTCCAATTGCCATATTTGTCCACACAGTAGTATCGTATATATTTTCCATAACGCTTCGTCCTGGATGGAACAGCACTATTTATGGTCCATATTTTGTTATTGGTGCTATCTTCTCCGGAACTGCAGCGATACTTATAGTAATGGTGATCTTCAGAAAGATATTTAAACTGGAAGAATTTATCACTGAGAAGCATTTCAAGAATCTTAGCTATCTATTAATAACCTTGCTCCTCTCTTATGCATACTTTACTTTTACTGAATATTTAACTATCGGATATAAAGCTGAATTGGCCGAAAAGGAGCTTCTTAATCAACTTTTACAGGGGGATAGTGCTGTCTGGTTTTGGTCATTTGTCATAGGAGGTCTGATAATACCTGCTTTCTTTATTGTTTTTAGAAAAATGCGTATTATCCCCAGAGTTGTGACCGCATCTGTTTTTATATTTGTAGCAATGTGGATCAAGCGGTTTGTTATTGTGATCAGTACACTTCAGACCCCCCAGATACCAATTGAGTCAGTCATATATAAACCTACCCTGGTGGAAATATCGATCACTTTAGCAGCCTTAGCAGGTTTCGTACTGCTTGTTGCCCTCTTCGCCAAAATCTTTCCCATAATCTCTATCTGGGAAGTAAGTGAGGAGCATAAGGAAAGATCTTCCCCCGGGCATGCCCCTATTGAGGATAAACCCCAAAGATCTGGACAATCGGAACGGGAGGATAATTAATATGGCGAGAAGAAATTTTATATTATTGTTTTTAATTTTGGTT
>JALHTA010000013.1 GCA_022865545.1 Actinomycetota bacterium
CACGGTATCTGAGATTGTTCCTCATCTGTTCTTCATTTTCAGGACATTCCCATTCATCATCTCCACTTGCCAATTCAAAACATTCCCCTGCCCGGTGTCCATTAGAAGAATAATTTATTCCATACCCTTTTGCATCGATCCTTTCAAGATCCGGTCTTTCCTTCTGGTAGGCATAAATAGTCCCAAAAGCTGTGAGAGAGATGACTACTGTGATTACTAATCCTAGTATGATTTTCTTTGCCATAATATTTTCCTCCTTATATTTTTGTCCTTTACTGTATAAACGGATTTTTCCCGGATTTTGTTAGGGAGGTGTTAAAAAAAATAAAAATATTTATAAATATATATTTACACATAAGCACAATTATGGTAGATTAATAATATAAAATTTGCGCAAATGCATAAATCGATTGGTAAGGAAGATAGAACAGAGATCTCTCAAGAATTAATTAAAAGGGGGTGAGTATGAATATTTTATTAAAAGTAACAGATAAGGTAAAGGTCAGATTCTTTAAATGTCAGAAAGGCCAGTCAACCCTGGAGTATGCCATGGTGACTGTAATAGCTGCAGTCATTTCGGCGGTACTGATCGCGGTGGGAAAACCACATATAATCGAGATCGTTTCTAATGTATTTGAAAAGATCTCCGGTATGGTGTGAGTTGCAACATACGGTATTAGAGATCGCCGGGAAGAAGTTTTTCTATATCGTTTAATTGGTAGAAAGAAGCCAGACTGGAGACAACCAAGCTTTAGCCGAACATTATTATTCAAATACAAATGGGTAGGTGCGCTTATCCTGCCCGGAAGAAAAGGAGGATGAAATAGTGAAAAGACCAGGATTATTCAAGACCACACTTTGGGCAAAAGAAGGACAGGCAACACTAGAATTTGTTCTTCTAATACCTGTAATTATTATGGTGATATTGGTTGTTTCCCAGTCTGGTCAAATGGTTTATAGAAAAAACATATTACAGCAGGCCGCAAGGGAAGGTGTAAGAGTGATTTCTACTACAAACTCTAATAAGATGGCCATCCAGGCTGTAGTAAAAGTCTGTGGATCTGAAGAAGGTGCGGTCCCTGATATTATAATTCAACCCAATAATGAGGGAGAGAGGAGACTCGGAGATATTGTTACAGTAAGTCTTACTGATGGCAGCTCTTATAGCGGTTTTTGGAGAATCATTTCTGATATATTAGGCAAGAAGATATTTTTAAAAGGTGAAAGCAGCATGAGAATGGAGTGTCAGTAAATATGGCAGCAATTAAAAAGATATTATTTGTATGTGTTTCCAAGATCTATAGGGAAGGTAAATGATGATAAGGGGAAAGAGGTACGGGCAGGATGGAAGCAGTGCCGTGGTGATCCTGGTAATGGTCATAGTTTTTCTGGTCCTGTCCGTAAGTGTTATGGATATATGCAGGATACTCATCTGCAGGGAGCGTACAAGAAATGCTGCCGACGCGATATCGCTAGCTGTAGCACAGGAGATGGTCTTTTTTGAATATTGGGAGCTGGACAGTATTGCAGAAAAGATGGCCGGTAGATATGGATGCAGACTGGAATCATTAAGTATAACTTATGATATGGTAGCAGTATCCGCGGTCAGTGATATAAAACTTCTTCTCCTGGACAGATTCAGAGATGATGTATGGAATGTAAGGTCTGCATCTTCAACAGAGATCACTTATCCATGGGACAGGCGATTGGGACTATACAGAAATTATGAATTTAGCTTTATGGACACAAAATAATTGAATCAAATAAGTAGGGAAGAAAGTAAAAAAAATAGATCCATATTTTAAAACAAGGAGGTTTTATGGGACAGTTAAATCAAGTAGGGTTTGTTGGAAATCTTACCAGGGACCCGGAGCTAAAATTTACAAATGAAGGTGTGGCAATCTGCGAACTTGGACTTGCAGTAAGCAGAAAATGGACCGATAAGGAGGGAAAAGAATCGGAAAATGTTGATTTCTTTAATATTTCATGTTGGAACAGCATGGCCGAAAATTGTGCATCTTCATTGAAAAAAGGTGACAGGGTCCTTATCAGCGGCCATATGAATCTAAGGAGCTGGGAGAATAAGGAAGGCAAGAAATTTAATATCATTAATATCACTGCAGATATAATTGCTGCAAGCCTTGAGTTTAATAAGATAACTTATGATAAAGAGGATGTTGATTTTATCAAAGAAGATGAAGGAAGTAAGAAAAAGAAGGAAAAAGTCAAGGTCTGATTATAGTTTCAAACAAGTGAGGGGGTGACTGAAATTGTCACCCCCTGAATTTATGTCCTTTAAGGAAAGCACGGAAACTGACAAGTTGATAAAAAAAGAAAATTTAATTACAGTTTGAAGCCATTTAAGATAAAATATGTGTTTGACTGTTAATAGACTTTAGAAGAGGTAAAGATTGCCGATCAGAAAATCAGATTATGAAAACTATGATTACCGTGAATTCTGGGAAGATGATAAAA
>JALHTA010000140.1 GCA_022865545.1 Actinomycetota bacterium
ATGGGTGTGGGATACCATTCCAAATCTGTTTTTAAAAACATTTCTTTGCTTATAATTTGTTAGCTGTAATACTTGTGGATATTATGCCATTTTGGTAGGATAAACGAAGTATTGCATCTATTAGTAGTTGTGCGAAGTGCCCCGTCAATCCATACCTCTATGTTGCCTATCATAAGAGAATGCAATATCTTATCTAAAAAGATATCACGGTTTAGTAGTTATAAACCTTTTTTTGTCTTTTTTACATATATACTCTAAAATTTCTCTACCGGAACCTGCTGCACCAGGCAAACCTGCATCACCAACCCATTGGCCAGCCATATAAAAGTTTTTCAGCTTCGGTAATGTTCTGGGTATATTCAAAACAAGCCCGTTTTTAAAACCCATGATAGAACCTTGCCAGTTATTGGTATAGCGAGTAAGGGTCATAGGTGTAGACACATCGATTACTTCGATTTTTTCTTTGATACCAGGGATAATCTGTTCCAGACTATCGATAACTGCCGTTTCTACATTTTGCTTTTCCTGTTTATATTTTGCTTTATCCTTATAGATTTGTTCCCAATATGCAGATTTAACATAGAAAGCAACCACCAGAGTACTTTTACCTTTGGGAGCAAATGTTGGATCAAAAGCATAGTTTTTAATATGGATATGTTTCTTTTCTTCTCCTGCAATCATAATTGGTTTGTCAAGTTCATATAAATAATAAACAGAGTTGCTGAGATTGGCATCACTTGACAAGTCCATATCCACACCAATAGATACCTGTAAATTGGATGGGACTACAGGCTCATTTTCATAAATATGTCTGATCTTTTTATTTATAAATTTGCCGTCTAACATTCTAAAGATCGTACTATAACCATCTGCAGCAGAAATAACAATATCCGATTTAACCTCTGTGCCATCCTCTAACTGTATGCCCACAGCTTGATTATTTGTTACCAGTATATTTTTTATTTTTGCACCATAATGTATTTTACCACCTAAGCTAGTGTATCTCTGCTCTATACTCTTGGCAAATTTAAGAGAACCGCCCTGAGGAAAACCTGCATCTTTGGAGGCTATTAAAAAGGGAATACCAATAAACTCATCGGATGGAGAGAGCCCCTTTATAGATCGTATGGCTTGTTGTAAAACAGGATTTTTAAATCTATCTGCAAATTCATCTATCTTCGTTTTCATATATTTTTTGAAAAACCACAAAAAAGGAAAAAAGCTTATTATCATTTTAAATTTATCAATGATGTTAAAAAGTTCTTTAGCTTTTGTTAAAGGCATATATTCTAGCAGATACATCTTTCTTACAGATTCTGCTAATTCGTCTATCATGTGACTGTCTTCTGGAGCAATTTTTTTTAAATACTGTGCTAATTTATCAGGATCATTATAAAAATTGATAATTTGATCCTTTAAGAATAATTTTATCGACATCTCCTTGTAATAAATTTCTTTTCCCTGTATTGCCCTTAATTCCTGCCAGATTCTATGAAAAGTTGATTTAGACGAAGTACCTGACAACCAGTGAATACAATTATCAAAGGTATAGCCCTTTCTTTTCCAGGAAGTGCAGAGACCCCCAGGAAGATTATGCATCTCAAATATATGAGCATCATAACCATTCATTTTGGCATAACAACCAGCAGATAGCCCCGCTATTCCTCCGCCAATTATCACTATTTTCTTCATTTGTTTATCACTCATTTTTCACTTAATGTCGTCGGGGCATTTCGCACAACTACTAATAGATGCAATACTTCGTTTATCCTACCAAAATGGCATAATATCCACAAGTATTACAGCTAACAAATTATAAGCAAAGAAATGTTTTTAAAAACAGATTTGG
>JALHTA010000141.1 GCA_022865545.1 Actinomycetota bacterium
TAAGCAGGAATAATACTTACTTAAATTATAAGATATATTTATTTCTTCTGGATAATATATCTATTTTTTTTGCAATGCACATGGCATTATTCCTGAATGGTTATTCCTGGCGGGATGATTACGGATACTTTATTCCCATCTATATAATCACTTTTATTTTTTACCTTTATTTTGGTAATTATAAATACAGGAGCCTGAAGCTTATAAGAGAGTTTCTGGGTAATAATATATTAATGAATATAATAATATTTGGCCTTATAACCCTGATTATCTTTATCACTCCGCTGGGCGATAAATTGATTTTTATAAATATTTTTAAATTTTATTTCCTCATCTTTCTAGCTTTTTCTATTGTGGTAAGGATATTTGTTTTTGAAGTTATATTTCAAAATCTTAATAAGATCGGGTCGCGTAACAGAAATGCAGTTATTCTGGGCATTAATGAAGGTTCAGAAAATATTTTTAAAAACAGGGAGGATTTCAGAAAAAACAATGGTTTAAATATTATTGGATTTGTGAGCTTGAGAAAAAGTTTGATAGACAAAAAAGAAAGAGATCATGTACTTGGAAGTATCGAAGAAATGTCGGACCTTTCACAAAAATATAATTTTAAAGATATTATTGTATATGGAAATAAATTAAATACTGATAAATCGATAGGAATAATCGAGGAACTGAGATGTAAAAACTATATGCTGCATGTTAATGATGACAGTCTGAAAGAACTGTTTAAGGTAGGGCTTTTTGACATATATGGAACCGACCTTAAGGTTATAGATTTTAGTATAGACAGGTATTATTATAAAAAGTATTTAAAAGTTTTGCTGGATTATATATTTTCCCTGATCATAATCATTTTAATCCTGCCATTACTGTTACTAGTAGCGCTGTTTATAAAATTGTCTTCCAGGGGTCCTGCATTATTCATAGGGGAACGCATCGGGATCAATAAAGAGAAGTTTAATATATTTAAATTCAGATCGATGATATCTGACACTAAAGGGAATATTGAATTTCATAAGGAAGCTATGAAAGGTTTCTATACGGGCAGGAAGAGCGGAAAAATAAAGAAGACCAATTCCGATAACAGGGTTACACGGATCGGGAGACTTCTGAGAAGACATAGCCTTGATGAGCTTCCCCAATTCTTCAATATTATCGGGGGTAAGATGAGTCTTATCGGTCCCAGACCTTGCATGGATCATGAGCTTGAATATTTCAAGGGATGGAAGTCATGCAGGTTCAAGGTACAGCCCGGTATAACGGGCCTCTGGCAGGCTTATGGGAGGTCAAGAGTAGACTTTGAAGGGATGTCTATATTTGATTATTATTATTATTCAAACAGCTCTTTAAGCGTTGATTTAAAAGTGACATTTGATACGATAAAAGTATTGATCTTTGGAATCGGAGGTTATTAATGGCTGGTTTTTCCGCTGCGGTAGTCGGGCTTGGTTACTGGGGACCGAATATTTTAAGAAATGTAATTGAAATAGACGGGTTTGACAGCGTATATGGATGTGACTTTAATGAGTCAATGCTGGAAAAGAACAAGAAAAAATTTCCTTCCATGAAGATTGCAAAAGACTATGATGATATTTTAAAGAATAAAGAAATTGAATGTGTATTTATATGTACCCCCCCGGCAACTCATTATGAACTTGCTAAAAAAGCGCTAGATCATAATAAAAATGTGATGATTGAAAAACCATTGACTGTAGATATTCAGGAAGCAGAAGACCTTATAAGATTGTCTGAGAAAAGATCTCTTAAACTGATGGTGGGGCATACTTTTGAATTCAGTCCCGCAGTTAATAAGATCAAGGAGATAATCGATAGCAGACTGCTGGGGGATATATACTTCATTTTAATGACCAGGATCAATCTGGGTATTCACAGAAGAGACGTCAGTGTTATATGGGATCTGGCCACACATGATTTCTCAATATTATTCAGGCTGATCGATGAGATTCCGGAGAGGATTTCCGCAGTATCTAATTCTTTTGTCAAAAAGGGATTAAAGGACGTCGCCTTTATTAATATGAAATACAGATCAGGGATAATTGCAAATATCAATGTAAGCTGGCTTTCCCCTAAAAAAGTCAGGGAGACTATCATTGTAGGAAGTAAAAAGATGCTGGTATATGATGATACTGACAATGACGAAAAAATAAAGGTCTTTGATAAGGGTGTGGATGTACTGAAGGATCCCGGAAGCTTTGGCGAGTATCAGTTGACTTATAGGACAGGTGATATATATTCACCCGTGCTTGAAGCTACTGAACCTTTAAATGCTGAGATAAGGCATTTTTTGGATTGTGTTAAGAATGGGGGAAGTCCTATAACTGATGGCTATTCCGGCCTCAGGGTAGTAAAAGCAGTTAATGCGGCTGAAGAATCTTCTGAAAAAGATGGAGAGGTCGTTACAATAAAATGATCTCAGATTATAAAGATGTCTATATATGCAAGAATGTCAGTATAGGTAAAAATTCTGATATCGGACCTTTTGTGATCCTGGGCAAAGCTCCGCTCAACAAAAAGGATGGCGAGCTCAGATTAACTATTGGCAATAATGCAATCATAAGGTCCTTTACGACCATTTATGCCGGAAGCAATATCGGAGATAATTTTTCTACGGGCCAGAACGTCTCCATAAGGGAAAGTAATATTATTGGGAATAATGTAAGCATCGGCTCATCTTCTACTATAGAATTTGAAAATGAAATCGGAGATGGTTCCCGTATTCATTCCGGCTGTTTTTTAGAAATGGTAAAGATCGGTAAAAATGTATTTATAGGGCCCAATGTAGTTTTTACAGATGATCCGCATCCAATGAAATGTCCTCATTATAAGGAATGTATGGGCGGGGCAGTAGTCGAAGATCTTGCCAGGATCGGAGCGAATTGCACAATATTGCCGGGAGTGCGTATTGGAAGAAATTCATTGATCGGTGCGGGATCTGTTGTAATCAAAGATGTTCCCGAAGACTCAGTATTTGCCGGAAACCCTGCAAGATTCATAAAGAAGATAAGCGAACTTAAGTGTGAAAAGGGTTATTTCAAAAAACCTTATCTGTGGGAACCGTATTTATCCTGAGAGAATTGATAAAAATACTGTAAATAATTGTTTTACTTCCTTCAGTAGCAAGACAACTTTATTGTGCTTTAAGCAGACATTTTATATAATTTAACAAATATTTTTACAGTTTTTTTACTATGCCATTATATTTATAAGTCTTAATAACAGAGGTTAAAACATGAGCTCAAACAATAATATTAAAAAAAAAGGTGAAGTAGAATTAAGGGAAATCGGCAGGGTATTTATTAAAAAGATCTGGTGGTTCGTTGGTACTTTTTTGATTATTTTAGTTGCTGTAGTATTGTTTACTTTTCTAAGAACACCGCAATACGGATTGACAAGCACCCTGGTTATTTCCAGTATCAATCAAACATATTATCAAACACTTCTGGAGTATTTCCCTGAAAAGACAGTCAAGCTTGTAAGTATCTCAAATTTGACTGAGTCTGAAAAAATACAGTCAGACAGTATGCTTGACGCCTTAGAGGAAAATCTTAGTTTTGATATTGACCGCGGAGAATTAGAGGATTCAATATATATAAATAGTGAAAAAGGAGGTATTCTAAATCTTACCACTGTTTATAAAGATGAAAAATCAACTTTTGAATTAAACGATGTTCTTCTGGGTCTATATCTGGAAGAAATAGATCTAAAGATTGATCAAGCTTATAACGGTCTATTATCAGGGATCGATCAAAAGATGCTGGATATTTATGATGAGATAGAAAAACTGGACAGTGATAGTATTGAAGGTAAAAAAGAAATCGAGTTAAAATATGAAACTTATTACAAACTTAAAGAAAGCAGGGATATCCTGGTTGAAAATGAGAGTTTCTTTATTGACAGGATAAGAGTCTCGAAAGGACCGGAAATATCTGATGTGTATAAATATTTCAGCATTAAAAGGGATATTGTATTTGGTTTTTTCTTTGCTGTTGCTATAGGAATACTTGCAGCATTTGCGGTTAATTATTTTCAATCCTTAAAGAAATAAAAATTTCTA
>JALHTA010000142.1 GCA_022865545.1 Actinomycetota bacterium
CATTCTTTATTTCTCCTACATTTCTGGGTGCAGTAAAATGATCCATTACCTCTTTACTATAAGCAACCATTAAAACCTCTTTTCAAATTATAAAAACCCGACCCATTTAGTCTTGAATTTTAATATATTATTTTTAATATTTTCTTTCAAGCTATTTCTTTCATTCATCCAGTAATTAATTTAGCTTATAGACTATTCCTTAAATAGAGGAGACATCTTCCTCAAGCGTTCGATTATCGGCGGAAGCACACAGATGGTCCTGTCTACCTCATCACCAGTATTATATTTTCCTAGAGAGAAGGAAATAGATCCCTGCGCCATAGTGGTGGATAGACCCATCTCTACCAGCACATAGGAGCTCTTTAATGCCTGGGATGCGCAGGACGAACCGCTAGCTGTAAATATTCCTTCCATATTAAGCATTAAAAGTATGGATTCTCCTTCAATAAATTCAAAACTTATATGTGCGCTTCCTGGTATCCTTCTGATGGGATGTCCATTTAATTTAACCTTATCTATATTTCTTATTATTCCTTCTACGAGTTTGTCCCTGATGGATGAGACATGTTTTGCATTTTTATCCAACTCATCTTTTGCTATCTCACATGCTCTTCCAAAACCGACTATTGCGGGAATGTTTTCCGTGCCCGCCCTGCGGCCCCTTTCCTGTATTCCTCCAAGAAGCGAAGGCTTTAACCTGACGCCTTTTTTCAAGTAAAGAGCTGCTGCCCCTTTCGGTCCATACATCTGTTGAGAGGAAAAACTGTATGCATCCACACCAAGTTCACCTATATCCACGGGTATGACCCCTGCTGTCGCTACGCCGTCGCTATGAAAAAGTATTTCATTTTGTTTTGCTATTTCTGATATTTCGTTTATGTTTTGTATGGTACCAACTTCATTATTTGCATGCATTATTGAGATCAGCACCGTATCATCGGTTATAGCTTTTTTTATCAGGTCTGGATTCACTGACCCATTGCTATCCACTCCAATATGTGTTATCTCCCAGCCTTCTTTCCTTATATCCTTAAGTGGATTGATTATTGACTGGTGCTCAATTACAGATGTTATTATATGCCTGCTTTTCTTCTTTGCAGCCCTTGTAAGTCCCCATAGGGCAAGATTGTTTGATTCTGTACCACATGATGTAAAGTATATTTCTTCATCATCGGCATTTATCAGTGAAGCTACTTGGTTTCGGGCATTATCCAGAGCTCCATGAGCTGCATCACCAAAGTCATGCAGGCTGGACGGATTACCATAGTGCTGGCTGAAATAGGGAATCATATCTTCAAGGACCCTGGGATCCACTTTTGTTGTTGAAGCATTATCAAAAAATATTTTAGTATCTGCCATAATGTCCCTCCGTAGACCTATGTGGGTATCATATTAGAGTAAGTTTAAGTAACTTTTCCAAATTAATATAGTCTAGTATTATAATAGTTTTACTATTGAAAATATTATTTCACAAACCGGTTCCAAAATCAACCCTGGCTTAATTATTAAAAAGAAACTAAATCTGTTAAAATAAAATCCAGTAAAAATGTATAAAAAGCATACTATAAGTATATATAATTGATTATTAGATAAAATAACAGAACTGGAGTCTCTTGGAAAGGGGAAAAGATGATCATTGGAATAGGTAATGTTGGTAGTACTTCACTAAAAAGTAAGATTATTGACATAAATAATAAAAATGAGATAAGGGTCCTTGGTGAGGCCAATCTTGATAAGATAAAGACAAGGGGAGCTTCCAATTTCACCCACCGGGTCGGTGACGAACCACTCAAGAAAGACGTGATCCGCCTGGCTGGTTTTGATTCAGGCATCAAGTATATCCTTAAATGGTTTGTGAAGAACAATGTCATTGAAAGCCCTTCTGCTATTGAGGCAATGGGATTTAAATGTGTCCTTGGAGAGAAGAACGGTGCCAATATGTTGACACCAAAGATACTCGAAGAGATGGAGAAATTCCTTTTTGTGGCACCGGTCCATAATCAGCCATATATTGAGACTATAGGGATATTTAAGAGGATACTGGATATACCAATGGTCGGGGTGTTTGAACCTTCATTTCACTGGACAATACCGGAATACAGGAGGATATCAGGACTGCCCTGGGAGTGGCATGAAAAAGGCGGGATAAAAAAACATGGTTTTCACGGAGCATCACACCGTTACCTGGCAGCAATGGCCTATAAACTGATGGGAACAGAAAATATGAACCTGATAACTATTCATCTTGGAGGAAGCAGCTCAATTACAGCTATAAAGAATGGGGAAGTTGCAGATACAAGTATGAGCTTTTCACCAAATTCAGGACTTCTCCAGGGAACGAGGACCGGTGATATAGATGGGACCTCTCTTCTATATGCTATGAAAAAATTTGGGCTATCTATTGAACAGGCGCAGGACCAGATATCAAATAATGCCGGACTTTTAGGTATTGCTGGAATCGGCACTGATGATATGAGAGAGATCGTTAGCGCTGCGGAAAAAGGTAATGAGAGGGCAAAGCTTGCACTCGACCTATATATTGATGGAATAAGAAAATATATCGGATCCTTTTCCACGGTACTCGGAAGTATTGATTGC
>JALHTA010000143.1 GCA_022865545.1 Actinomycetota bacterium
GCCCTTTTGTAATGGGCTCTGATTGAATTACTTAAGTTGTTTGATGAGCTAAAAGGTTTCTTGGGACCTTTGGATTTTAGAAATACCTTCTCAAAGGAAACATCCATCCTGTCTTTTTTAATATATTCAAGAAGAGCCCTTGCCACATTTTCCCGAAGCGGAAAGGAAAGTTTTTTACTGCTTTTTATTGAATCAAAGGTAATTATTCCTTCCCTCCATTTTATGTCTTCTAAGGTAAGTTCCTTTACCTGTGCTATTCGTACACCATATGTAGCGAGAAGCAGCAGTATTGCATAATCCCTTCTTCCTATTTCAGTATTTCTGTCAGGGGAATCCAGAAGTCTTTTTACATCATCCCATGATATTTTTCTGGGTATACTTTCCAGCCTCCAAGTGATTATTACCGGAACTGCCTGGGTGAGGTTTTTCTTAAGGTATCCCTTCACATATGCAAACCGCAGGAAACAACGCAGCGATGTTGTTATATGCTTTCTCTTTGCCCGGGTCATAGGTTTTGTGGTTCTTATTATATAATCATGGATGATACTTGGGGAAAGCCTGTGTATTTTTGAGGGAGTTGAGATAGCACCTATTTTTGAAAGAAATCCCCAGACATAGAGCCTTCTTACGTTTATGGTAGCAGTGCTCAGGTTCAGACAATCTTTCAGATAATCCAGATACTCGAAGAGAAGTTTTGACTGGACCTTTTTTTTATTGCAGGTTACTTTAGACATTTATACCTCCTTATGAAATTTTAGGTAAGCTAGAAGGTATGTTACTTATTTTATTATGTGAAGTAAATCCGGTGCTACTTGCAGAAATACCCACCATATGAAGATGAGGTTATTTCTACTTCACATAACGGAGTTCTTAACATAACAACTAAGAAGTGACAATATCGCAGAACAACAACACAGAGGCAATCAGCTCTGAAGAATAAAAATTTCTCTCACCTATAAAACCTCCGTTTTCCCTCATAAAACGGGGGTTTTTCACATCAGCTGGTAAATCAATAAAAATATTTCTTCGCACCTCAAGAATTTGACAAATATATGAATAGTATATAAACTATTCATATGAATAAGTATAAAATGAAAATAAACATAGCCTGGCTTAAAAGAAAAAGAGACTCCCTGTTAAAACAGCTGACCGGTATCGGCCCCTTTGTTGACGGAAGCATGGTAGTGGTAAAAAGAAGATGCGGCAATCGTAACTGTAAATGCTACCTAAAAGATGAAAAGCATGAGAGCTACTATCTGCATTATAAAGAAAAGGGGGTGACAAAGGCTGTATATATACCGGTTGATATGGAAGATACGGTAAGACAGTGGAATGACAATCACAGGAAGCTAAAAGAGATAGTAGCGGAAGTTTCAGGGATAGATAAGGAAATAATAAGAAGGCATGTAAAAGAAAAAAGATTAAAGAAGGGACGCAGATGACAGGAGATATCTTTTTAAAGACGGTTTCCCACTTCTTTCCCAAACTAACAAAATGGCTTGCCTCGGTAGACGATCCCAGAAATGAAAACAAAATAATATATGGGCCCAGCCACCTTCTGTGGTTGGGTATTTTTTTGTTTCTCCTTCGGCTGGGATCAAAAAGAAAGATTAAGTACAAGCTTGCCACAAAGGACTTTTTAGATAATCTTAACAAGCTTTGTGCAGGTTACGCAGAAAAAGTCGCCCACCATGATACTGTAGAGTATCTTTGCCAAAGACTTGATCCCGAGGAATTATACGTTGTAAGGCAGAATATGGTATACAGGCTGATAAGGATGAAGGCGCTGGACAGGTTCAGGCTCCTTGGAGACTATTTTATGATCGCAGTAGACGGTACCGGCCATATGGTATTTAAAGAAAGGCACTGCCCGCACTGTCTTACCAAAGAAAAGGACGGCAAAATACTTTACTACTATCATAATGTGCTGGAAGCCAAAATAATAACCGGTACGGGACTGGCCATATCAGTAGAAACAGAATTTATCCTAAACAGCGATGGGGCCACAAAGCAGGACTGCGAGCTAAATGCATTTTACCGAATGGCAAAAAGGCTTAAAAAAAGGTTTCCCCAGCTTGCCATATGCCTGCTACTTGATTCCCTTTATGCAGCGGGACCTGTAATGGATATAGCAGAAAAATATGGATGGAAATATATTACCACCTTCAAAGAGGGCTCCATGCCTGAAAGATATGAAGAATTTACAAGGCTTAAAAGTCTGTCTACCGGGAACAGAAAAGAGACAGAAGAAGATGAGGCAGTCAGAAAGTATGGCTGGGTAAATGGAATTGACCATAAGGGAAACTTCTTTGATGTCATAGAGCTTGATGAAACCACTTTAGATAAAAAGACAAGGTTTGTGTTTATGACCAATTTTAAGGTAGGAAAAAATAATATTGTCAAAATAGCAAAAGGAGGAAGACTCAGATGGAAGATTGAAAATGAAGGATTTAATATTCAAAAGAACCGGGGATTTAATCTGGAACACCCATACAGTCAAGACGAAATATCAATGAAAAACTTATACCTGCTTCTTCAAATCGCCTATATGATCTCCCAGCTTATGGAAAAAGGCAGTCTGTTAAAACAGAGGATCCAAAAAGTCTTTGGCAGTGCCACAATGCTATTTGAACAGCTGCTTGAGGACTTAAGGACCAGACCTATTGGTAACAATTTTTCAAACAAACCAATACAGATACGGCTTTCTTCCTTCCCCTAACTACTAAAAGGGTTTCCAGATTAATCCCCTTCAAACTATATAATTATATTATCACAGGCCCCTGTATAAGTCTTCCCTGAAATCCCAGCCGTTAAAAATTCCAGTAATCTTACGATTTTATGCTAAAATCAAAAATGTTGTTCTTCAGAGCTGAAGACTTCATTGTCTTATATTAAATTTTTTAGTTAATGTTATAATATAAAAGATTATTTTAATGTTAATACCGTAATGAAAATAATGTATAATACTGAAATTGAATAACTTTATAAAGAAATCAAGAAATTCACTGTCCTTGCTTCATTCTTGGACCAAGATATTTAAAAATCCTTTAAATATGATCCTTTCCAAACTGCTGTGCAGGGGAATTTGATTGAAAAAAGAGAAAATACTACTAATTGATTCTAATAATATAGCATACAGGGCATTTTTTGCTCTTCCGGATACTATTACAACTTCTTCGGGA
>JALHTA010000144.1 GCA_022865545.1 Actinomycetota bacterium
CCATATTTATAACTTTGAGGGGATCCGGGGAAGGATCTATAAGTGCAGCTTCCATTGTCTCTTCAGATGCAATAAGGTATGCGTAATTCCTGTCGCCTCCGGATTCAATTTGTTTAAATATCATATTTTCTCATATAAAGATATTTTATTCTCTATTAAATAGCTGTTTTTTGATTTCTATACTACCAGAGATAATTATTATCACAAATAATACCCCTGATCCAAAACATAATGGAATGTTAACCAGGCCGGGGCACTCCCTGATTCCTATGATCTGGCCGATGGAGAACCATATAGCAATTCCAAGACCTGAAAGAACCCCTATATAAAATACAGTCATCCTGGCCGGGGTCCTATTAATAAATAATGAAATGAAAACCAGCCCAAATGAAGCAATAACCAGATAACATGCAGGTATATTAAAAATTTTAGGACAGAACCCGGAATTGTATATTTCACTTACTACAAGGTATACCGAAAAAATTATACCTATAAGTGTAAAAATAATAAGTAATACCCTTAATACTATCTTTTCTTTATATTTTTTCATCTATTAATACCTCTTTATAATGACTCAGATATTACAGACCGGAACAAGCTTTGTTTCGATATATATATTATACAGCACCTGAGAATAAGTCTTCCCTCCAGGGTTTTTTATCTTTTACCAGATAAATATTAAAACGGGCACCCTGATTATCCGGTGGATTTAACCAGAGCATTCGCTCAAAAATTTTTTCAGCCTCCTCAAAGAGTCCAAGTCTCCAGAGGCACAGCCCACGCATGATCGTAATTTACAGTATTTATTAGCTCTTTTTAAAAATCATTTTAAGAAAAGATTTTGATTGTTTGATAGACCATATGTTTTTATAATATCTATTACTGTATCTCAGTCTTGAAACCTTCTTCCGTACATTTTTTCTTAAAAACCTCATACTTTTCTATTTCGCCTTGCTTTTCAGCCCATTCTTTTATTTCAGGCAAATGGATTTTGCTTCTCTTTGCTACCATAACTGCCTGGTCTAAGGATTGCTGGTCATTCCAGAAAAAATAATCAGCCAGCCTGTCTTTAATACAGTCCGTGGGAGTTAATAAACAGATTGTACCGAAGCGTGTCTCTAAACTATTAAATTTCAAGACCGGTCCATCTCCTACTGATACAGGGGGAGCAGGAAAATCTATTAAAAATTTACACTTAGGGTTTTCAAATAAACGACTTCCGGTATTTTTAAATCCTAATTCCTCAAGCACAGGAGTTATTTTTCTAATAGGACTATCTGTTATCAAATCGATATCATATGACATATATTGATTATTTGAGTATAGTGAAACACAGGCTCCTCCTACAAGTACAGCTTCAATCCCCTTTTTTCTCAAATGATCAGATACTATGGCTGCTAATTTTTTAACTCCCACCTTTTCCCAATCTATCTTCATAGTGGCTTACCCTTCTTTCTTGGTCTTGTTCTTCTTCGGTAATATTTTTGCATTTCTTTTTCAGACAGGAATTCCATTGCTCGTTGAATCAATGCTCTCAATTCTTTTAAAAAAGGATATCTCGGGTTAAACTGATATAGCCTGGTCCTGCCTACCATTGAGCTGACCACTACTCCACCGTTCTCCAGGCGATCCATCTGCTGCTGAATTCCATTTACCGGAATATTAAACATCTTTGATAGTTCTGAAGGATATGCCCGCCCATAAGATTCAAGGGTGAATAAAATTTTTTCTATAGTGCTATTCCCCAGCACAGGTTCTAACATAGTTTTGCTCCTTTACCATTAATTATGTTTATATTACCATAATTTATGGTAATATTTAAGTCTTTTTTATTATCCCCTCTTTTTGATTTATAACCTCTGGAGATAATCTTTACAGGTCTTGTTAGTGAAGAGCCCCCTAACCTGAAGTTCGAGTCGTTATAAGTGGCTCCCCCTAGTTGACATGTTCCGAACTCTTTATTTTAATGAATTTACTGATCTAAAAGATGAATTAGAGACAATTATGCGCAACAATGATTATCCCACATATAATCGATCAATATGCATGGAATAATCTAGTAAGTGAGTTAGGTATTGGACCAGTAGGTATAGCTATCAGTAAAATAAAAAGTAAAAATCTTGAGCCAAAGATATTAGATTTATTTCTAAATCAATCTTATAAAATAAAAGCTCATAAGATCTCAAAAAAAATTAAAGAGGAAAATTATAAAGAAAGTTTATATAAAACAATTGTTGAGTAAGTTAGATTCCCGTAATAGTATAGTATATGCATTTGTGTATTTATATATGTGATGGCTCCCCGTACTGGACGCTTTTAGGACTTATTATTTTAATTTAGAAATTTACAATATAAATACATAATATTGACATTATAAATTAGTTGTCTATAATTACTTTATGATAATCTATGATAAAATAAGGCTATAAAATTAAGATTTGAACGTAATATCGAAATTGAAGACATCATAGATATCATTACAGAGAAAAAATATATAGATATATTGGAACATCCAAAAAGAGAGGAACAGCAGATATTTATTCTGAAATATAGAGATTATATACATGTCGTACCTTTTATCATTGATAGTAATGATAATATTATTATAAAAACAGTATTCCCCAGTAGAAATTTCCATAAGATCTATAAGGAGAAAATAAAATGAAATATGAATTAGACACAGATGAAAA
>JALHTA010000145.1 GCA_022865545.1 Actinomycetota bacterium
ATGATCGCCGGAGTTGGTGGATATGGTGAAGAATATACTGGTTCTGATATCCATTATGATAATGTAGATAGCGGATGCATTACATGTCATATGACTGATACAGCCTATGGAAAGCAGGCCGGTGGCCACAGCATGAATGTTACATATGAATATCACGAGGAAACAGTAGAGTATTTGACCGGATGTATAGTATGCCACGAAGACATCGAGTCTTTTGACCGGAACGGACTTCAGACTGAAATTGAAGAGCTGCTTGAAGAAGTACATGTACTTCTGGTTGCTCAGGGCCTCATTGATGGCGAAAGTGGATCCGGTATTGCAGGGACATTTACATCCGAACAGGCTGGTGCTTTATGGAATTACAAGACAGTTGAAGAAGACAGGAGCGTGGGAATCCATAATCCTGGATTTACCAAGTTCCTACTTGAAACTGCTATTGAAGCACTGGAATAAGAATTAGCATTTTATCTTTAGTGTTTTAAAAGGAAGCTGAGAATAATTTTCAGCTTCCTTTTTGTATAATAGGAAATACTGTCAAATGTTGTGGATGAGAAATTACATATCCTCCGCTTCAGTGTAATATTTCTATCTTTGTTTTTAGTCTCACTCCTGGTAAGACCTTACCTCATCTAATCTTTTCTGTATGATATAGCCTATATCTAATTCAGATGGGCTATTTTCCAGGAGCAAGAAACCTGTATGTTTTTGATTTTCGGTTAATCAAATATTTACACTTGGAAGTAGAAAAAATAATTATTGCGACTCATGCAATTTAGAGCTGACCACCTATAACTATTACTGTACGAAGTATCAAACCCCCGAAGATCACACATGCAGATGAGGCGATTGATGAAACTAAGACTATCTTCCGTTCCCTGACTTTCTTACCCCAATTGACAACATAAAGCACAAGGGGTAATAATATTGCCAGTAAAACAACTCCAAACCAGAATGGTACTGCTAGTTCGCCTGTAATCAGCTGACTCATAGATTCGGTGGCACCGGGAATTCCTGATCGGGAAAGCAGGAAGAAGTATACCAATAAGACCACTATCTCAACCACAATGACAACAGAAATCACTTGCACCATTCGCCTGATAGTCTCACCATAGATCTTCCATATCCCTGTAATTAGACTTAGAAGGATCAGTATGGCGGCCCCTGTGGATATTGCTGAAACGACAAATAGGGACGGCAGAAGAACTGTCGATGACCATAGAGGTTGATTACTTGCTGACAGGAGAACACCAGTATAACTCATAAGAAACACGGAAACAAAGAAACCTGCTGTGTGCAGAAAATTCGTGATCCTTTTTAAAATAACTGGCTTAATCGGGATCCGGTTCCTTGTAAGCCAAAGGAAAACTATCAGCATGCTAATAGTCATCCATAATACTAGCAGCCAGCTGCCAATAGACATCGGCGATCTGAAATTAATGAAAACAAACAAATGCCAGAATCGTAAGGGGTAGCTTAGGTCAGTTAGAAGAAAAATTACTCCCCCAAATGCAGCTGGAATACCAAAATAAAGGGCAGTATGAAGTAACCGGTGGTCGGCATGTTTTCCAAAGCGCTCAGCAAGGAAAGCAACTAAGTATGCACCTGCTGCCATACCAGCAAGCCATAGATCGAGACTTACTGTAAATCCCCATGTGATCATTTTATACCTTCCTTCTGTTTTATTGATTGTTTGTCTTTTTCAGAGATGCGCTTATATAAATACCAAAATGGCGCTATAAGCACAGCGGCAGTCAGGCTTCCACTTGTCCATTGTGATAACACATTTTTTGTTGCCTGTCTTGGTTTTTCCGGCAATCCATAAAAAGCTGGTGGCTTGAGTAAAATATACATCACTCCCAATCCACCCAGCTCACTCTCTCCATAGAGTTGTGCTTCTGTCCAGCCTAACTTTGTCAAATTCTGAATCTTGTTATTAGCAGTTGCCACCAGGTCAGTCCTGGCACCGTAAGTAGTCGCACCGATGGGGCATGCTTCCGCACAGGCAGGCATCGAACCTGAGCTGATCCGGTCAAAGCAGAAAGTGCACTTTTGTGCGGCTACTGGCGGGTGTCCCCTGTGAGGTACGCTGAACGGACAGGCTTCCTCGCAGTATCCGCAGCCTATGCAAACATCCTGATCGATAACAACATATTCGCCATGATGCTCGGCAGCTCCAGTCGGACATACTGAGGTACAACTTGCATCAGTACAATGCATGCACTGTTGCTTTAAAAATAAATCCTGTCCATTTCCATTTTTAGTAGTCTTTATCGCAGTCCAGCATGTTTTTGATAGTTCCTCAGGTTTTTCTTCCTGGTGCAGATTATTTTCCTTCATACAGGCTTTTTCACACATCTCACAGCCTATGCATTTTGAAGAATCGTATAGAATCGACATCCTGGTGCCATTAAATGTTGCTGCAGGGGCAAATTTAGTGAAGACATTGCGGTTTAGTCCCCCTGCCATTGCGAATAATCCGGCAGATGATAGTAAAAATTCTTTCCTGCTTAATCCCATTGACCCATTCCTATTCTAAAATTATTAAATCTATAAAGTTTTCAAATTAATTCTTATTGAAGTGCTTCAAGAGCAGTTTTGAGTAGGAACTTGGCAAATCCCGGATTGTGGACCCCCATGCTCCTGTCTTCTTCAACTGTCTTGTAGTTCCATAAAGCTCCGGCTTGTTCTGAGGTAAATGTCCCTGTAATACCGGATCCACTTTCGCCATCAATTAAACCCTGAGCAACCAGAAGTACATGTACTTCTTCGAGCATCTCTTCAATTTCTGTCTGAAGTCCGTTCCGGTCAAAAGACTCGATGTCTTCATGACATGCTATACATCCGGTCAAATACTCTTCTGTTTCGCCGTGATATTCATATGTAATATTCATAGTATGGCCGCCGGCCTGCTTTCCATAGGCTGTATCAGTCATATGACATGTAATGCATCCGCTATCTACATTATCATAATGGATATCAGAACCAGTATATTCTTCACCATATCCACCAACTCCGGCGATCATTGAAGACTGGGGACCGTGGTGAGGACCAAATCGTGTGGAAGTGATCTCATAATCGCCCCCGCCCTCTTGAGGTATATCAGCTGGCCTGGGCTGGTGGCAATTAGCACAGAGATTACTATTTCCCAGGTCATAAGTATCCCCTGTAAGCTCAAAAGTCACCGGGTCACTACTAGTCAGGGCCCAATCAGAAGAAGTATAAGTATCATGAATATTGTGGCAGGTCAGGCAGTTTATCGGTGATGGATTTTGTATGTCCTCAGAAATTTCAAATGTTCCTGCGGTAATACGCTCAGTAAAGCCTTCGCTTGTGTGGCAGGTGGCACAATCAGCACCATTTCTTTCAAAAGTCAGACCGGATCCATGAAGTGAATTTTCCCATTGAACTTCTCTAGCAAAGATCAGGGTAGTACTATTATGGCAGTTAATACACGAATCGAGCTCTGCCGCAGCAATCTCCTCACTGACCACAACCTCAGTATCAAGGTCATCGGAGATCTCTGCTACAGCACTGTCCTCAGTAGTCTCTGTTACAACATCATCTGTAATGGAATCTTTGCATGATATCATAACGACTAAAAATAATATTAGCACGATTAATTTTAATCCTATTAATACTAGTGTTTTTTTCTTCAATTTTTCCCCTTTTATAATACCTGTAAAATCATCTTAAAAAGTATTACTAATATGTTTCAATATCACGGTGTAATAATACCATATTTATTCTATTAATTAAATTCTTTTAATTAATTATATTTAATTAATAATTTTTCATAAAAATATCAGCAATGGCAGTCAAAGTCAATAAGAATTTAGCCTTCCCCTAAAATTTCCTAAGCTTGAAATTAAGGATTGGGGCATTGCAATAAGAAAGGGTGAAGAATATTGAAGAATGAATTAAGTAGATAACTATAAAATTTATGATTTAGATTACTCTTAGAGTAAGTCATACCGCATTGAAAGATAATATGATACCACCCAATGTTCTTTTATTCCGTTACTGTCAATCTTTTCTGTCCTGAACCATCAGCATTCATAGTATAGATTTCACCGGTACCGTCACGATTTGATTGAAAGGCAATCATCTTGCCATCAGGTGACCAGGAGGGGAAAGAATCGTCTGCCGGGTTGTTTGTAAGATTAGTCTGTCCCGTGCCATCAACGTTCATAGCATATATTTCCCAGTTGCCGTCACGATATGAATTAAATGCAATCATTTTGCTATCAGGTGACCAGAAGGTAGTGCCGTCGATTATTTGGTTATTTGTCAACCTGGTCTGTCCCGTGCCATCAATGTTCATAGCATATATTTCCCAGTTACCGTCACGATTTGATTCAAATGCTATCGTCTTGCCATCGAATGACCAGGTGGGATCACTTTCATCTGAAAGGTTGTTTGTCAGGTTAGTTTGTCCGGTACCATCAGCATTCATAACGTATATTTCAGTATTACCATCACGATATGAATTAAATGCAATCATTTTTCCATCAGGTGACCAGAAAGGTTCACCATCGTCTACTTGATTGTTTGTCAGATTAGTTTGTCCAGTGCCATCGATGTTCATAATATATATTTCACCGGTACCACTGCGATATGAGGTAAAAGCTATCATCTTGCCATCAGGTGACCAGGAGGGATCACTATCTATTGCTGTTGGATTATTTGTCAGATTAGTTTGACCTGTACCATCAGCATTAATGATATATATTTCAGTGATGCCAGCATTAGTCAAGTCAAAGGTAATCATTTTACCATCAGGTGACCAGAAAGGATCACCAGCTTTTATTAGATTACTAGTCAGGTCCAGACCTTCAAGGGGATTTTCTTCTTCAATAGGTAAAACTTCTTCCCTACAACTAATCCCTATAAATAGTATAGAAGTAACAAATATTATTACTAATAATAAGATTAAATATTTTTTCATTTTATAAACCTCCTAAACTAAATTGTAAATATAACCCTTAAATAGTTCAAATTAATAAATATGTTTATAATTTAAAAGGTTAAAACTTTTTTATTATCATTCTAATTGTAAGCGTGTAGGCCAGAAAATATATAATTACCGAAGAAAGTCAATAAAATTGCTGCGAAACCTACAATTAAAAGGATCGCTGTCTTTTTGCCTTTCCAACCTCGCATCAACCGAGCGTGCATATAGACTGCGTAAATCAGCCAGGTGACAAGGCTTGCAGTTTCCTTCGGGTCCCAACTCCAGTATCTACCCCAGGCAATATCGGCCCAAATGGCACCAAGTACAATAGTCAGCGTCAGGAAAGGAAAGCCGATTACTACCGACCGGTAGCTTATGATATCAAACACTTCTTTATCGGGCAGCCATTGTGAATTTCGGCGATTCTGGATAAGAAAAAGTATAGCAGCACCGAAACCGATGGTAAAAACACCATAGGCGACTACTGCTGAAGCAACATGAACAGATAAGAGCGCACTCTGTTGCAAGGCAGGAACCAAAGGTTCAGGTTTGGAATATTGTACTATAGCAAAGATGAGTAGCAGGAGAGCTACGATAAGCCCCATATTTTTCACTGCTGCTGTCTTATAGCGCCACTCAAAAATGACTCCCATAATTACAATTCCCCAGGCAAAAGCGATTGCGAATTCGTACATACTAGAGAAAGGTCCGTGACCGGTTTGTATTGCTCTAAAGACTATGGTAAGTGTTATAGACACTAAGCTTAATACTGTAAAAATCTGTGCAGTGAGAGATAAACCACTCCGTGGCGCTGCTTCCGCAGACTTGCTGCCTGATTTTTCCACCATAGTACCGCGGCGGCTGCTAATGGAGGCAATAATGGCAAATAATATGGTCAGAACAATACCTGCCAGTGATGCTATTAAAAAAATTCCTTCCAAACTAGACATTCCTATCTTCCTTTCCTTTTAACGGATTTTTTTGTATTTGTTTTTGTATTTGATCAACTAGAGTGTTCAACTCTGAAGTGCTTCTAAAGCCGCGGGGAGAGCGCGTACGGATAAGAAGGCGGCTCTTTCTTTGGCCAAGAGGCTGAGACAGGACCCACACCTGTCGGTAGGGAAAGTAGAGGACGGCACAGATCCCAATAATAAATAATGCTGATGCAATCCAGATAATAATGCTTGCTGGGTCCTGGCTTACTTGAAAACCAGAATACTGGGACTCTTCCACGAAGGTAAACTCTAAACCACCTACTATGATTGGTGTGCTAAGTTTGACCAGTCTAAAATCGATTTGGTCGCTTCCCTGTCTTACATCAACAGCTACATGGCCTGCTGGTATAATAAAGTCTTCTGTATTAACAGCAGAGCTGATTAAACGAATAGATAGACCTGCCTCCAGCAAATCAAAAAAGCCCTCATAGCGCCTGACACCATCTACAACAAAAGAGCTATCCATTGGTACATTATCATTGAAAATTTCTATTCCATTTATATCCCTGACCTGCATTTTCTTGGCCGGTCCGAAGTATGATTGGTAAAAACGTACCCCTTTATATATCATTGGATGATTAACCTGTATTATGGCTTGCTTGACTGGCTGACTGTTCTCATATAATACTACTTCGCTGCGGTAATCTTTAGGCTTTCCATTATCATAGTATTCATCTACAAAGGAGATCAGCTTAAGTGATAAGGCTGTCTCATGACCGACTTCCCGAATACTACCTACCGGAACACTAAAGCCTACGTCACGGAAGCCAAAATAGTTGCCGGCAACAAAAGCCAGGACAAATAGGATCAGACTGAAATGGCTAAAATATGTACCCAGCCGGTAATAACGGTTCTTGTCTGCTGTGATATATGAATTGTTTTTATCACTTTCAGTGCGTGTCCTGTAACCCCGCCCTTTTAATACCTTTTCGGATATCATGGCAGCATCAGCAACCGGCACTTGTATATCTTTTAGTTCGGCCTGGGTATTACCAGTGGTGTAAAAATTTTCGCTCTGTTTTACTGCACTTCCCCGTATACTTAAGTTTATACTTCTCCAGCGATTTAAACTGCAAATAAAAATATTAAGCATCAGCAGCGCACTGACAATAATAAACCATGGGGAGCTAAAGACATTGAACAGGCGAAGTGCTGATAGAAACGGCGTCCAGACCCCCACCTTGCTTCTGGCTACTGTGTCTATCCAATTATAGTAAGCCTGCGGGTCACTAGCTATTTCTGAAGGTACCTGAACAAGCAGGGCTCCCAATAAACTAAGGGCGGTGATAATGAGTATTAGAATAACCGCCAAACGTACTGAGCTAAATAGACGCCATAACCATTGGACAATAGATTTAAATGGGCCTGGTTTCTTTTTCTCTTTATATTTACTTATCATTTTTAATAACTCCTATATTAGAAAGTCATTCTAATATCTTTATCTATGGAAACAAAAATCATCACTACACAAAGGATAACTAAGAATTTCTACTTCCCTTTTTAAATACTTAGTATATCCCTCATGCTTGTGGATGCCAATATTAATTATATGATTTAGCTTAAAATAATTACTTTGACTGCTAAATGATTAAACATAATATTAATTAAGGGAGCTGGAAATAATTCCAGCTCCCTTTTAAATAACTTTACGATTCATAAAAATGCTAATTCTTATTCCAGAGCTTCAAGAGCAGTTTCAAGTAGGAACTTGGTATAGCCTGGATTGTGGATTCCCATGCTCCTGTCTTCCTCAACTGTCTTGTAATTCCATAAAGCTCCAGCTTGGTCTGAGGTGAATGTCCCTGCAATACCGGATCCACTTTCACCATCAATTAAACCCTGAGCGACTAGAAGTACATGTACTTCTTCAAGCAGCTCTTCAATTTCAGTCTGAACTCCATTACGGTCAAAAGATTCGATGTCTTCGTGGCATACTATACACCCTGTCAGATACTCTACTGTTTCCTCGTGATATTCATATGTAACATTAAAGCTGTGGCCGCCGGCCTGCTTTCCGTAGGCTGTATCGGTCATATGACATCCAATGCATCCATCATCTACATATTCATAATGGATATTGGAACCAACATATTCTTCACCATATCCGCCAACTCCGGCGATCATTGAAGACTGGGGACCATGGTGCGGACCAAAACGCGTGGAAGTGATCTCATAATCGCCTCCATCTACTAGAGGCACATCAGCCGGCCTTGGCTGATGACAGGTAGCACATTGATTACTATTTCCCAGGTCATAAGTATCTCCTGTAAGCTCAAAAGTCACAGGTTCACTACTGGTCAAAGTCCAATCTGCTGAAGTATATGTATCATGAATACTGTGGCAGGTACGGCAGTTTATAGGTGATGGATTTTCTACGTCTTCTGAAGCTGTAAATGTACCTGCGGTAATACGCTCAGTATAGCCTTCACTTGTGTGACAACCGGCACAATCAGCACCATTTCTTTCGAAAGTCAGGCCTGATCCATGAAGTGAATTTTCCCACTGTACTTCCTTTGACACAATCAGGGTAGTATCATTATGGCAGTCAGTACACGAATCGAGCTCAGCAGCAGCAATCTCATCACTGACTACAACAACCTCCTCAACAGAACTGTCATCGCTGGTCTCTACCACTGTAGGACTCGAGCAGGCCATAAAGATCAGTCCCACCGATAGGATTAACCCAAATAATATTATCACTTTCTTTTTCAATTTTCCTCCCTCTAATAAATATTTTTTATTATTGTTACAAATATGTTCCATTCTATGAATGTAAAAATATCATACAAATTAAATAATTTCAATATATTCTAGTCTTTTACTATGAAACTATGGCAATAAACCAAAATTATATTGAGTCTCTGGAGTGACTATGACCAGCAGTACTATAATAAATAATATTGCTACACTTATAAACAGTATGAGAGATGCACCCCTTGTTCCTGTTCCACTGGAAATATGCACCACCATTACTCTATATATAATATATAAAAAAGTACCCCAAACTGCACATATAATGATAACTATAGTTATGATCCATACAATAAAGCTGTTGGGGAATTCAATACCAATAACAGTTTGATAAAAGGGTTCAGTTTCCCCTGATACAATAACCAGGTTTTCTGCTACAACTGGTTTAGAATTGCTGTCTGATTTATAACTAGCCACTACCTGCAAGTCACCTGGCTGGTTAGGAACATAATCGATACTTGCAAATCCTTCTTCGTCAGTTATTGCTTCACCGATCTCCACTAGGCCATTGATAAAGAAACTTGTTTTAATAAAAAAAATAACCTTTGCATCTTTAACAGGTTCATTGTATTCATTCTCCCTGACTTGAGCAACCAGGGTTAGTGTTTGGCCTGTAATAACATGTTCTGGAACTTCAATAACTATAGTATTATTAGATATCTGGGTTGAACTGTCTTCAGCCACGGCAATCCCCGGAAAAACCAGGGAAAAAACTAAAACCAAAATTAAAAACAATAATATAAAATTTCTTCGCAGCATATTAATTATCCTCCCGTCCCGATTGTCCAGATATTTGGGGTTTATCCTCAATAGGGGCATGCCCGGGGGAAGATCTTTCCTTCCGCTCCTCACTTACCTCCCAGATCGAGATTATGGGAAAGATTTTGGCGAAGAGGGCAACAAGCAGTACGAAACCTGCCAGGGCTGCTAAAGTGATCGATATTTCCACCAGGGTAGGTTTGTATATGACTGACTCAATTGGTATCTGGGGGGTCTGAAGTGTACTAATCACAATAACAAACCGCTTGATCCACATTGCTACAAATATAA
>JALHTA010000146.1 GCA_022865545.1 Actinomycetota bacterium
CAGTTTATCCCTAAACCAGTTTTAATAAATTAATACTGTATTTTTAATAATAGAGGAAAGGATCCGGTATGCCAAAAACCTTATCTTTATTCTTTGGAATCCTTCTTATAATCTTTGGGGCGCTTTCTTTTTATGGATACCGTACCATCGAACCTTTATGGCTGAGGATAGTAATACTGCTAATAGGAGCCTTAAGCTTTTTGACCAGCCTGGCCAAAAGAAAATAACTCAGAAATCTGGGACAGATATGGTATATTTTAAATCTGATAATCTCCGGTTATGTTAACCGGGAATACTTTATAGACTGGTGATCCAGACTAATATACACCAATTTTTAGTTTATTTTCAAAAAAGCTAAAAATTTTATAAAATTTGCAATAATATTGAAAAAAAGTGGTATAATTAGCTGGTATTGAAAAAATAATAAGTTTTAGTACAATTTTTTCGATTTTTATCATTTATTAGAATATTTTTTAGAAATATTAATATTAAGGAGAATGAGTTATGAGAGAACTGGATCTATTTACTGATTTTTCCAAGAAAGCAGGGGTAGAGATCGATCCTATGGATATTAAGATCGATGATACTACTCTGAGGGATGGAGAACAGACAGCTGGTGTAGTCTTTGCAAATGATGAGAAGATACATATTGCTAAAATGTTAGATAAAGTCGGTGTCCATCAGATCGAATCCGGGATACCTGCGATGGGTGGAGATGAAAAAGATGCTATTAAAAAAATTGCGGGGCTGGGTCTAAACTGCAGTGTGCTTGCCTGGAACAGGCCGGTAAAGTCAGATATAGAAGCTTCAGTCGAATGTGGTGTTGATGCAGTAGCACTTTCGATTTCATCTTCAGACATCCATATTGAGCATAAATTAAGGAAAAGCAGGGAGTGGGTACTTGAGACCATGAAAAGTGGTGTGGATTTTGCAAAGAGTCACAACCTTTATGTATCGGTCAATGCTGAAGATGCTTCAAGGTCCGATATGGAATTTCTGCTTAAATTTGCCCGGACTGCAAGAGACGCCGGAGCTGACAGGCTGAGATATTGCGATACTCTGGGGATACTCGATCCTTTCGAGACTTTCATGCGGGTCAAGAATATAATCGATATAATAGGTATCGACCTGGAAATGCATACCCACAATGACTTTGGAATGGCGATCGCAAATGCCATTGCAGGAATAAAAGCTGGTGCTATATATGTCAATACAACCGTAAACGGTCTTGGAGAAAGGGCCGGTAATGCTGCATTCGAAGAGTTTGTTATGGCACTTAAGTATGTAGAAAACGTGGACATGGGCTTTAATACCACACTTTTCAGGAATCTTTCCGAATATGTGGCAAGAGCCTCAAACAGAGTGCTGCCTACCTGGAAACCTATAGTGGGAGGTAATCTTTTTGTACATGAGATAGAAAGCAAGGTTTCAGGGATCATGGCAGATCCACTGACTTATGAACTTTTTAAGGAAACAGATGTGGGGCTTAAAAGAGAATATGTCCTGGGCAAATATTCCGGAGTCAATACAACCATGTATAAGCTTGAAACACTTGGCTACAAAATAAGCAAGGAAGAAGCCAGCGAGCTTGCAGAAATAGTAAGAAACAGGACTGTTGCCTCAAAGAGGGCTCTATTTGATAGTGAGATAATCGATACCTATAAGGAATTTAAGGGTTCATCTAAAAAAGAAAAAGCAGGAACCGGGAGGAAAAAATAATGGCCAAATTAAAAAAAGACAAGATAGTAAATATAATAGATACAACTCTCAGGAATGGCGAACAGACAGCAGGCGTAGTGTTTTCCAAACATGAAAAGATAAGAATAGCGAAAATGCTTGATGAGATAGGTATTCCTGAAATAGAAATAGGCACGCCTGCCCTGGGTGATGTCGAAAAAGATATAATAAAGAATATATTAAAATCCGGGCTCAAGGCAAAACTATATGCATACTGCAATGCAGACCCTGCAGAAATTGAGGCAGCTGCGGATCTGGGAGTTGAAAATATAATTATAAATATTTCTACTTCGGACATACATATAAAAGAAAAATACAAACAGAACCGGACATGGGTGGTCAGTACCTTAAGGGAGGCTATGAGGACCGCCAGACAAAAGGATATAAGTTTTATAGTCAGCGCAGAAGATGCAACAAGAACGAGCCTTGAATTTCTCTTAAAGCTAGTAACTCTGGCAAAGAAGAAAGGCGCCCAAAGGTTCAGGATATGTGATACTGTATCAAAATTTGATCCATTTAGGACATTTATGAACATAAATACGATTAATACTGCTATAGACTTCCCGCTTGAGGTTTATAGTCATAATGATTTTGGAATGGCCACGGCCAATGCGATGGCTGCAATAAGAGGAGGGGCCGTAAGTCTTGTCGTGAGTGTAGGGGGTCTTGGTGATGGGACCGGAAATGCCGCAATGGAAGAAATAGTAATGGCCATGAGATACCTTGAGAATCTGGAAATGGGTATTGAGACTTCAAAATTCAGGGAGATAGCAGAATATGTTGCAAAAGCATCAGCAAGGGCGATACCGATATGGAAGGCAATAGTGGGAACGAATGTTTTTGCGCATGAATCCGGGATCCATGCAGATGGAGTGATAAAAAACCCCAAGAATTATGAAGCATTTAATCCTGCCGAAGTCGGACTCACAAGGCAATTGGTGGTTGGTAAACACTCAGGCTCGCATACTATTCTCCATAAGTTCAAAGAATATGATATAGAGCTTACAGACAGGGAAGCAAATGATATCCTTGCGATGACACGGACGATGTCAGTCGACCTTAAAAGACCGCTTTTTGACAAAGAACTGATGTATATCTATAAAGAATATAAATCAAAGAAAAAAAAGGAACCGGAACTAGATTAATCCGATGAATAGTTAAGATCAGAAGGGAGTATTTTGGGAAAGACGATCTCAGAAAAAATTATTAGCGAACATGCAGACAGGGAGCTGAAATCAGGAGATATTTCAGTAGTAAATGTGGATGTCGTGATGTCTCAGGACGGGACAGGACCACTTTCGGTAAGCCAGGCAAAGAAAATGGGTTTTAGTTCGGTTAAAAATCCTAAAAAATCAATATTTTTTATCGACCATGCAGCTCCGAGCCCCAGAAAGGAATTATCTAATTCCCATGCTGTACTCAGGGATTTTGCTGGAAGCAGCGGAGCGGTATTGAGTGATGTTGGCAAGGGTGTATGCCACCAGATACTTATAGAAGATTATTCATGTCCCGGTGATATAGTCATCGGAGGGGATTCACATACATGTACATCCGGCGCGCTGGGCGCTTTTGCAACAGGCATGGGCTCAACAGACATTGCAGTCGGATATGTTCTTGCACAGACATGGCTCAGGGTACCTGATACAATTAAAATAAATTTTAATGGCAAGATAAATGAGGGAGTATCGGCTAAGGACCTTATCATATATCTTATTGGAAAGATCACCTCTGACGGTGCTACCTATAAGGCACTTGAATTCGACGGTGAAGTCAGTAGGATCATGGATATGGATGGCAGGTTTACTATTTCTAATATGGCTGTAGAAGCCGGGGCAAAGACAGGATTGTTTGCTACTGATGGTATTACTGAGCAGTATCTCAAGTCCAAAAACAGGGGAGACTGTTTCAGGGAGATATTTGCCGACAAAGATGCAGTTTACGAGAAGATCATAGACATTGATTGTTCCGTAATAGAACCGATGGTGTCACAACCCCATACGGTTGATAATGCACTGCCGGTAAGGGATCTTGACGATATCAAAGTGGACCAGGTCTTAATAGGGACATGCACCAATGGTAGATTAAGTGACCTAAGGATAGCAGCCGAAATATTAAAGGGGAAGAAAGTATCCAGCAGAGTCAGGCTTCTGGTTGTACCGGCCTCCAGGGAAATTTACCTTCAGGCTATAAGAGAAGGCATAATAGAGACTCTAGTAGAGAGTGGTGCCGCAATACAGAATCCCGGATGCGGACCATGTGTGGGGGTGCATCAGGGTATTCTTGCTGATGGCGAGGTATGCCTATCTACACAGAATAGGAATTTTAAGGGCAGGATGGGTAATACGGATGCTTTTATATATCTCTGCTCTCCCGCAACAGCTGCACGGAGTGCTATCACAGGTAAAATTTCTGATCCCAGGGAGGTTTAAAATTGAAAGAAAGCAGCGGAAATAATAAAATACTTAATGGAAAAAGTTTCAAATTTGGAGATGATATTTCAACGGATCTTATTGCTCCCGGAAGATTATTCCACTTAAGGTCAAATCTTCCCGAAATGGCAAAACATGTGCTGGAAGATGCAGATCCTGATTTTGCTTCAAAAGTCGGACCCGGAGATTTTGTAGTAGGTGGAAGGAACTTCGGACTTGGATCAAGCAGGGAACATGCTCCCACAATAATAAAGCTTGCAGGTGTTGGCGCAGTACTCGCAAAATCTTTTGCAAGGATATTTTTTAGAAATAGCATAAATGTCGGACTGCCTGTGCTTATCTGCGATACGGATAAGATAGATGAAGGCGATAAGCTTAAAATAGATCTGAAGACAGGAAAGATCAAGAATATTTCAAAGAATATAGAACTGGAATTTAGTCCTCTTCCGGAAGTTATGATAAAGATACTGGATGATGGCGGACTTACTGACCATATAACTAAAAATAAGGGATTTAACCTGTAAAGAATTAACTTAATAATAATTTTAATAATTAAAAAAATTTTTGAAAGGCAAAGAGATGAAACACAGGATCACTTTAATACCCGGAGACGGTACCGGACCCGAGATCACGGAAGCAACTGTAAAAGTAGTCGAGGCTACAGGTGCAGATATCGAATGGGATGAAGTCAATGCGGGTGCGGATGTCTATGAGAAAGAGGGCACAGTCATGCCCCAGACTGTAATAGATTCTCTTCAAAATAACCGTATTGGGATCAAGGGACCTATTACTACTCCTGTAGGCACCGGTTTTAGGAGTGTAAATGTAGCTTTGAGAAAATTGTTTGATCTCTATGCATGTGTGAGACCCTGTAAGAGTTATGTAGGCGTAAAAAGCAAGTATAGTGATATAGATCTAGTAGTCATCAGGGAAAACACTGAAGATCTCTATGCAGGCATAGAATTTGAAAAAAAAGACCCCAGGACACTGGAACTTATAGATTTTATAGAAGGAATATCTGAAAGCAAGATCAGGCCGGACAGTGGAATAAGCATTAAGCCTATATCTGTTTTTGGTTCCGAAAGAATAATCCGTTTTGCTTTCGAATATGCCAGAAAAAATGGCAGAAAAAAAGTAACAGGTGTCCATAAGGCAAATATAATGAAATACTCAGACGGACTTTTTCTTGAAGTATTCAGGGAAGTTGCAAAGGATTATGAAGATATAGAGGCAGAAGACAGAATAGTGGATAATATGTGCATGCAGCTTGTACAAAAGCCTGAATTATATGATGTTATGGTCCTGCCGAATCTTTATGGTGATATAGTATCTGATCTTGCGGCTGGTCTTGTCGGAGGATTGGGTGTTGCACCAGGCGGTAATATCGGTGACGGTATGGCTCTTTTTGAACCGACCCATGGAAGTGCTCCAAAATACAAGGGACTAAACAAAGTCAATCCTACAGCGATGATGCTTTCTGCAGTCCTTATGCTTAACCATATTGGAGAACCTGAAAAAGCTGCTGCTTTAGAAAAAGCAATTGCGGAAAATATCAGTGAAGGCAAATATGTGACATATGACCTTAAACCGGACAGGGATGACCCAACTGCGGTAGGTACCAGTGAGTTTGCTGATGCTATTGTAAATAAAATAAAATAAACAGTTATTATCTGTTTTCATATGCGCCATCTTCAGTCAACACTCCATTGGTGATCACTATATCGTCATTCCCGCCATTGATACTGTTTATGCCATAACTTTCAAGAGAATAGCTTGATCCATTTGAGGTATAAAGATAAACATTATCCCATGTGTCCAGCAGTGGGACATTTTCCATATAATCATTATCCTCTAACGTATCGGGGTAAACAGCGGCCAGGGGATATGACTGAAGATCCACATTGTGCATTTCAAGAGCTTTTGCAATATTTGTCATCTCAGTTTCTGTAGCAGTTTCCCTTGCACGGGCATTTATGAGTCTGTATATAGGGATGGAGACTCCAGTCAAGATTGCGAGTATTATGATCACTACAAGCAGCTCTATAAGCGTAAACCCTTTTTGTCCCTTATGCATTTTATCCAGTGCCTTTCATAAAAAGATAATCAAGAAGTCTAGTACTTAATCTGATAAGTTTAACCATATGGAAAATATTTATAATAAACGAACCTTAATTCATATATACTAAAAATATAATATAAAATAATTAATTATTATTTTATTATTGTATTATTATATTATATAAAATAAAAGTAAAAAAAATATAGAAATTAATTAAAAAATATCTAAGCTAATTGATTTATTTGGAGATGGGTGTGCTTGCACCCATCCTAAGAGGATCAACTGAAAAAAGCACTGGGGGAATTTTATCATATTAATTATATAAGGTTAATAATTATTAAAAAAAATTGCAGTTTTATGGTTAAAAACCAATATTTATCTTAAGATAGAACCAATACTTTTATAAGGTGGTTTTTGTGGCAGAAAAACAGGGTGTAGATCTTAGGATCTTAAAAGCTATTTTTAATATCACGAATTCAATAGGCTCCGAGCTGGAGCTTGAAAAAGTATGTGATCTTATGGTTGAAAAGATCTATCAGCTTGTAAAATGTAATGGCTGTGCGATCATACTTATAAATGATAATAAGGTAAAACTCCAGAGTGAAATAGGTTTTGGACCGAGCATAAAGGATGTGGAGTTTTCTGTTGATATGCCTTTAATAAAATATATTCTCTCGACTAAAAACAAGATCTTTATAGGAGATATCGAGAAGTCCTATTTTAAATACAGTATGCCCCGCGGCGATCTTACATCTTCGATGATATGCATGCCTATAATCGTCAAAGACAAGGTAAAAGGCATAATCTATATTGATTCAAAAAATATAAATGCTTTTTCCAGCAATCACGAATATTTTTTAAATATCCTTGCCCATGAAATATCCATAGCTATTGAAAGGGCGATAGCTTATGAGAGGATAAAAGAGCTTACTATAAAGGATGATCTCACTGGTGTTTATAATAGAAGAAAATTTGATCAAGATCTCAGGGAAGAATTAAATAAATCAATAAGATATGTCAGGAATCTCTCACTACTTATGCTGGATATTGATTATTTTAAAAAATATAATGATTTATATGGACACCAGAGAGGGGACGCAATACTAGGGAAGCTGGGTATGGTCTTTAATAAGCATATGAGGAATACCGATAAAGTATACCGCTATGGAGGAGAAGAATTCGCTATAATATGTACCGAGACAGACAGAGAAAATGCAATAATCTGTGCGGAGAGATTAAGAAAAGTCATAAATGAGGAGAAGTTTGAAGGCGAAGAAGATATAGGGCCGCATAATAATCTTACAGTAAGTATCGGAGTCTCAAATTTTCCATTTGATGCCACTGAGCTTGACCAGTTTATCAGTCATGCCGATAATGCCCTTTACAAGGCTAAAGCAGCGGGAAGGAACAGGGTTGTAGCCTGAAGTGTCCAGCACAGTAAAAGATTTTCAATTGACTGTCAGTATAATAATTGATATAGTTAGGTATATCTAACAATTATAGATGATATGGAAAGTGGTTATGGACAAAGCATTATCACAAAGTCTTGAAGACTATCTTGAAGCTATATATATAATCAGCCTTGACAATAAAGTAGTAAGGGTCAAGGAAGTGGCAGGGTTTCTTGATGTAAGAACCCCTTCAGTTGTTGATGCCATAGGCAAGCTGACAGAAGATGGTCTTGTCAATCATGAAAAATATGGTTACCTGGATTTGTCAGATGAAGGCAATAAACTTGCCCGCAAGATACACCTAAAGCATGAAAAGATCTACAAATTCTTTAAGGACGTCCTTATGGTAAGTGACGAGGTATCAAAGAAAGATGCCTGTAAGATCGAACACTATATTAGTAAAGAGACGATGAACCATATGATAGGATTTATTAAATTCATTGAAAGCTGCCCCGAGGAATATCCAGAATGGCTAAAAGCTTTTAAATATTTTCTAAAACATGGAAAAAGACCGAAAGAATGCAGTAAAAAAAAATCTCCCGGAAACTAAATAAATCAAATCCTTAAAAATACTTCTTAAACACAATAATCAAAAATTTACTTGACAAAACTATGTCAGTCTACTAAAGTTAGGTAAGGCTAATTTTATTTAATTTACCTATTA
>JALHTA010000147.1 GCA_022865545.1 Actinomycetota bacterium
CATCCAAGACTGCTTCCATTCTTTCAGCATCGGTAACCATATATGGTGAAAGATAACCTTTATCGAACTGTAAACCTTCTACCAATTCTATATCTATTCCAAATTTATTAGATTCTTCAACAGTTATAACGCCATCTTTTCCGACTTTGTCCATAGCATCAGCTATAGTCTGCCCTATTGTCTCATCTGCAGAAGATATAGCAGCTACTTCCGCTATCTTTTTCTTATCAGTCGAAATATCTACACTTAGCTTACCGAGTTCAGCCACGATTGACTCAACTGCTATCTCAATACCTTTCTTTAATTGCAGAGGACTTGCACCTGCGGCAACATTACGGAGTCCTTCTTTTACCATTGCCTGTGCAAGGATAGTCGCCGTAGTGGTACCGTCACCTGCTACATCATTTGTCTTTGTGGCAACTTCCTTTAGAAGCTGTACGCCTGCATTTTCAAATGGATCTTCTACTTCGATCTCTCTTGCTATGGTAACTCCGTCATTAGTGATCGTAGGAGAACCATATTTTTTCTCTAGAACTACATTTCTACCTTTTGGTCCCAGGGTAACTTTTACAGCATCAGCGATTATATTAACGCCACGCTCTAAGGCCCTTCTGGCAACCTCATCATATTTAAGCTCTTTTGCCATAACTTTAAACCTCCTTCAAGTTTTTCTTATTCAACGATTGCCAAAACATCGCTCTCTTTAATAATTAGATGTTCTATTCCTTCTATCTTTACTTCAGTACCTGAATACTTTGAGTAAAGAACAACATCTCCCTTTTTAACTTCCATTACGACAACTTTGCCATTATCGTCTTTTCCCCCTGGTCCAGTTGAAATAACTGTTCCTTCCTGGGGTTTTTCCTGCGCGGAATCTGGAAGTACGATTCCTGATTTTGTGGTTTCTTCACTGGGTTTTGGCTTAACCAGTAATCTGTCACCAAGTGGTCTGTATCCCATTATTACCTCCTTAAGATACTCATTTACATATATACGTTATTTTTTATTGGCACTCTAACCATGCGACTGCCAACATTAAAGAATTCTATTACATAATATAGAAAAAATCAAGGAATTTATAAAAAAAATTTTATACTATAAAGTAGAATAATTTTTCACTTTAAATGAAACTAGATAATAGTAGATGCTTTCGGTCTGATTGAACACCCTTTATAGAGCTGCCTGCCTGATCTATAAATCACTTCTCGAAGAAACATCCACGTCCAGGTCATCTAGTAAACCTCTCAGGTATTTAAAATACCCCAGGCATCCTACCATAGCTGCATTATCCATACATAAATAAAGAGAAGGAATATATATCCTGATATTATTTTCCTCTCCTTTTTTTAACAGTTCTTCCCTTAGCCTGCTGTTTGCTGCAACTCCTCCGCTTACAAGAATCCTATCTACTCCTGTTTCCTTTGCTGCTGAAATAGTTTTATGAACCAGCACGTCTACTACTGCCTTCTGAAAACTGGCAACAAGATCAGGAGTATTTGATTCCTCAAGAAGTTCACTGTTTTTCTTTGTCCTGTAAATCAGGGCCGTCTTTAGCCCGCTAAAACTGAAGTTAAAATCACCACTATCGATCATGGGACGAGGAAGATCTATAGACTGTTCATTACCTTCCCTTGATAACTTATCTATTATCGGACCTCCGGGATAACCAAGGCCAAGATATCGTGCGATTTTATCAAATGCCTCGCCCGCAGCATCATCCACCGTATGACCGATCTCACTAATGTTCCACCCATCATCAACAAGATATAAGCTTGAATGTCCACCCGATACTATAAGCCCTAAAAAATCTCCTTTTATGCCGGGGTTTTCCAAAAGATTTGAGTATAGATGCGCCTCAAGATGATTCACTGCTATAAGGGGTATATCTTTTGCATAGCTTATCGCCTTGGCTGCACCCACACCGACTAAAAGAGAGCCTATAAGTCCGGGACGGTTTGTCACACTTATTGCATCGATTTCCTTAAGGCTCTTACCTGCTTTTTCAAGAGCTTCTCTTATCACAATATCTATCATCTCGATATGCCTGCGGGATGCTACTTCCGGTACAATACCACCATATTTTCTGTGGATCTCATTCTGTAAAGATACCACATTGGAAAGTATCTCCGTGCCATTACGGACGATAGCTGCGCATGTGTCATCACAGGAGGTCTCTATTCCCAGTACATATATATTATCTTTTTTTTGTGTTCTTAACTGTTTACTCATATCTATTTATTTTAAAAATATTATTCTTTATTCCTAAGCTATTATATTGATCCGTCATATATAAATTACTTTCCAAAAGGCGCAAATTCCCTCACATATACCGGATTTATCCTCTCGGGTTTTTCTTTTCTCTTTACCAGAAAGTCAATACATTCACTCAGGTTGTTTCCTGCAGGTTCGGTATTTTTCTTATCCAGGATTATCCTTCTTTCATTACCCGCCAGTCCAGACAGCATAACCTTATAATTATTTAGGCAGTTTCCTCCGATGATCAATTTTGCATCTTTATAGGTTCTGACTTCTCCATCTGACAGATGGAAGTCCTTTTCACGGAAAAGACTAGAGATTTTTTCATTAAATAAATCTTTTTGGACCAGGTGATTTCCACTTATATTTATTAAAGGATGAGTGTAGTCCCCCACTATAATATCTGAGACAGGGCGGTAGTTATTTTCTTTTATATCCCTTGATGGCTCTTCCCCCATGGCAACCTCATAGAAGGAATAATAGAGCTCTTCTTTCCTTACATCCAGACAGGGTGCAACTATAACCGGAGTACCGGATCTTAAGCTTTTACTTATATGTCTGGCATTTGAACGGGCAATACCCAAAGCAAAAACATCAAGTGCATTGATACCGTATGCCGGCCGGTTAAGTACCCAGGAAAGAGTCTTTATAATACTTATGCCTATACGTGTTCCTGTAAAATCCCCGGGTCCTGCATTTATACCCAGGACATCAATACTATCCAGGTCGATATGACCTTCCTTTACAACATGATCAATATGGGTCATTATCTTTTCCATATGCTTTAAACACTTATTGTCAGAAATCCCGGAAATGATCTTTCCATCCCTGCTAAGGTCTACTGTCAATTTTTTTGTAGTACTATCTATGCTTAAAACATACATCAGGTATTTTGGATATCCTCTCTTGCCAATAACTTTTTTAATATATTAAGTTTCTTATCCCAGTAATTGCTGCTGCTATTAAATCTGATAATCCTTTTATTTATGCTTTCTTCACCTTCGATAATGTAATTAAAACTTATATTTAAATAGTCTTTTTTTATATATTGCCTGATCTTTTCTCCCCACTCAATGCACACTATGGCCGAATCATCATATATATGATCATCAATGCCGATATTATCAAATTCATCGATCCCATCTAATCTATAAAAATCAATATGCACGAGCTTTAGCTTTCCAGCATTATATTGATTTAAAATAGTGAAGCTTGGACTTGATAGGTTTTCCTTTATTTCCAGTCCATTTGCCAGGCCGGATATAAAAGTAGTCTTTCCGCCACCAAGCTCACCAGAGAAAATGATTATATCCCCGCCTCTAAGTATTTTTGAAAATTTCTTTCCAAGGTCTATTGTAGCCTGTGATGATTTAGATAGTATTTCCAGATTCATATTAAAACAATCCCAGCTGTCTACTGTCGTCATCCTTATTATCTTTTTCGCTATCATTCTCTTCATCTTCATGAGTTTCCACAGGAGCTGGCTCTGCCTTATTCCCTGAACCCAATATGTCCTTTATCCTCAGGAAATCTTTTTGCAGTATCTCTATCCTGGAGGGATTATAGAGTACAGCAGCAGGGTGGTTTATGGGAAGTATGGTCCTTCCGTCTCTATGGAACACTTTCCCTCTTAGCCCTGTGATCCCATGGCTTGTATCAAGTATGAGTTGTGTTGAATATTTACCAAGGGTACATATGACCAGAGGATCTATTGTATTTATTTGTTCAAAAAGATATTCTTTACAGGTATTGATCTCATCAATTTTAGGGTCCCTATTATCAGGAGGCCGGCACTTTAATACATTGGCAATAAACACTTCTTTTCTATTCATACCTATGGACCCGAGCAGATCATCAAGTATCTTTCCGGCTCTCCCCACAAAAGGAAGACCCTGAAGATCCTCATTTTTACCGGGAGCTTCCCCCACAAACATAAGCTCTGCAGCTGCATTTCCACTTCCAAAGACAAACCTGGTCCTGCCTTCATGAAGTTCGCATTCTTGACATTCCTTAATCTTATAAAAAAAACTCTTAAGTTTTTCTCTTTTATCTTCCATAAAATTTATCTATTTGTTTATGAAAATAATAGCACAAAGTTTAACGACTATAGTAATTATTTATGAATTATTATCAAGGTATTTTAAATATGCCTTTTATATTTACAATATATCCTTTTTTATTTATGATTGAACATGTTAATAAAAGAGTATTTGATAGGAAATATGAGAACAAAAACACTACTAATAATAGCCTTAGCCATAGCAATGATCTCTATCTTCTTTACAGGATGTACTCTCGAACCTGTATCAATAGAGTCAATAACTCTCAGTAAGGACATCGGTCCGGACTCTGTTCCGGTTGACCCAGCAACAGAATTTGAGTCAGGTACTTCAATAATCTATATTTCCGTAAAAGTAAATAATATGACCCCGGAAGATAAGCTTACCGTTGAATGGAATTACCTTGAGACTGGAGATGAGATCAATACCTCAGACGGAATTACAGAGAAAACCGGTTCGGGTTATATTGGTTTTAATGTAAAAGTTATCCAGGGTTTCGCCTCAGGAAACTACAATGTGCTTGTGTATCTGAATGATGAACTTTATGAGACTTTAGAGTTTTCGGTTAAGTAATTATTAACAGGTAAATGATTATTCTCCTATTACTTCTATTATGACCTGGGAATCAGTTTTATTTCTAGCTCAGCATTAAGACCCTCAGCAAGTCTCGTAAGTTTTTCAATTGAAGGATTAGCATTACCATTTTCCAATCTTGCTATATTGGATTGCTTATCATTTATTCTTTTTGCTAATTCTTGCTGGGATAAATCCAATGTCTTTCTTAATTCTATTACTTGTCTTATTACCTGATATTTAGGTTCTAATCTTTCTAATTCTATTTTTAGCATTGGATCATTTTTGAGTAAGAGCTTTTTAGCTTCTTTCCATTTCACATAAATCACCTTCTTGAATTTATATATTCATTCATCCTATTTTTCGCAATTTCTAATTCCTTAATATCTGTTTTATTCTTCTTCTTAATAAAACCGTGAAGAAGTACAAATAATCTACCTTGAAATAGAAAATAAAAAATTCGGTAATAATTAGAGCTAAATCTTATCCTTAACTCCCATAACCCATTATATCTTTTACCCTTAATCTTCCGTAACCTTGGAGGACCCAGTTCGGTTCCATAATTCTCAAGTAATTCTATTTCACCGATTACTTTTGCTTTTTCTTTTGTAGGTAAGCTATCAATAAAATTAAAGACTGGTTTATTACCATCTGATAGCTCATAAAATTCAATTTCCCAATTTACATTCATTATATATCAAATATGATATTATTTGTCAATAATAAAATATATCCCTACTATATTTTTTACAAAAATAATTGTGTGGACTATTAGTTTTTTAAAATATCATTTGTAATTTATATTATTCCTAATAGTTAAAATCATATGATTACTTAATTCTTCTCAGCCTGCCGTTTGCTTTGGAATGAACTTTTATATTTTCAATTGAAATAAGTTTTAAAAAGAAACAATC
>JALHTA010000014.1 GCA_022865545.1 Actinomycetota bacterium
ATGATTCAAAAAATTAAAGATCACTATATCATATGCGGTCTTGGAAGGGTCGGTATGGAAATCGCAGCGGAACTTGTCAGTAATAAAATTGATTTCATAATTGTAGACAATGCCGATGAACCTTTGAAACTCTGCCAGGAGAATAACTGGTTGTGCCTGAAAGGGGATGCCTCGAATGATGAGACCTTGCTTGAAGCTGGTATTGAAAGGGCCAGGGGTCTATTTGCCGCACTTGATACTGATTCAGAGAATGTATATGTCACTCTTTCAGCAAAATCCCTTAATCCGGAAATATTTGTTGTGGCAAGAGCAACAATTCATGAGACTATGGGAAAACTGGAAAAGGCCGGTGCTGACAGGGTCGTCTCCCCACAGATAATCGGGGGGAGAAGGATGGCTGCTATGGCGCTTCAACCTTCAGTTTGTGATTTTATGGATACGCTTATGAAGACAGAAGATGTTGAAATGCAGCTTGCCGAGATAGAGATCCAGCCAAAAAGCAGGATAGATAATATGACCATAAAGGACGCTGGTGGGAAGTTTAAGATTGATGCTCTAATAGTATCTGTTCTTGAAAAAGGAGAAAATATCTCAGTCACCAAAGCAAGCGGAAACATATTGATGAGGGCTGGACAAAAACTTATAGCGATCGGCACCAAAGACCAGATCACACAACTTAAAGAACTTGCTTTAAACTAGTAGCCTGTCTTCTATGTGCCATCATGGAATACACTATAATCTCCTGTAAGGAAATATAGGACCCTGTCTCCAATATTAACTGACTGGTCCCCGATCCTTTCAAAATAGCGGCTTGCAAGAGCAATATTTGTTACAAACTTTATATCTTCTTCACCCTTATTTGTGGTAAATAATTTCTTAAATATCATCTCCTGGATCTCATCTACTGCATCATCAGACTTACCCAGTTTTGCTGCCAATTTGGCATCCCTGTTCTTAAAAGCTTTAAGCGCCCTGCCAAGCTCAGGTTTTACAAGTTTTCCCATCTCAACAAGGAGGTCTATTATCTCCTTATCAATATTGCTCTTTTCCTCTTTTGTTGACAACCTTTTTACGATCTTACCAATATTTACCGCAAGATCACCTATTCTTTCAAGATGTTTTATGATGATGCTTATAGAATGGATAAATCTCAGATCAACTGCGACAGGCTGGTGTTCAGCCTGAAGCACTATGCATTTTTCCTCTATAGATATGTCATATTCATTTACTCTTTCATCATCTTTTATTACCTTTTCTGCCAGCTCCGGGTCCATCCTCATCAAGGCTTCAATTGAATTATGAACTGCCTCCTGGACAAGGCTGCCCATTGCAAGCACATCTTCTGTTATCTCTTCAATTCTCTGGTGAAATGTTTTTCTCATCTTATCCGCCTCTATATTGTTTTAAGTATTTATTATACCTTTTATTTGTCTTTCAATCCTGTGATTCTTCATAAAAGGACCATAGCCCGGAAAATCTACCGGACTTAATTCCTCCTCCTGAGTCTCGCCCTGGTCCTTATCGCTGTTGCGATCGAGGCAAAAAATAGGACTATCAGCAGGAGCACCAATGCAGTTCCCCATTTTTTTTCATCAGGGGCATCAGCAACCTGGGTTGCAAGTACATATAGATGATAAGGCAGGGCCATGACCTGGCTGAATACTGATTTTGGAAGATTAGGCTGGTAAAATGCTGCTGCGGTAAAAAGTATGGGGGCAGTCTCACCTGCTGCTCTTCCAATGCCCAGAACCGCTCCAGTTATTATCCCAGGCATTGCCTGCGGGAGCACTATCTTTATAATCGTCTGCCATTTTGTGGCTCCAAGAGCCAGAGATGCATGTCTGTATGTATCGGGCACAGTTTTTAATGCCTGCTCTGTTGTCGTGATTATGGTAGGAAGTATTAGGAGGGCCAGAGTCAATGAACCGGCAATAACAGATCGCCCAAGATTTAAAAAGATCACAAAAAATCCCAGACCAAAAAGACCAAACACTACAGATGGGACACCAGCCATATTGACTATTGATAATCTGATTATCCTTGTTAACCGGTTCTTCCTGGCATACTCATGTAGGTATACAGCAGAAAAGATCCCTATCGGAAGTGAAAAGGCAAGGGTTCCTAAAACCAGATATAATGTACCAATAATAACTGTCGATATACCGCCTTCCTTCATCCCTCCGGAAGGCTTTTGTGTCAGGAATTCCCAGGTAAGTGCGCTGCCACCTTTTACTATAAGGTATATTATTATGCCAAGGACAAAAACTATCACTATAAGGGACATTAAAAGTAATATTGCATGAAATACATTCTGTATAATTCTTTTTTTATTTACTTTCCCACTGATGTTCATGATCATATTCTAATAATTTTTTCTTTTGTTTATCATCTTGACCTATTCACAAATTTATCTGCTAAATAATTAATAAAAAATGTTATTAAAAAAAGCATCAGGCCGATAGCAAACAATGCTGAGTAATGGATTCCTCCCTGTACCGTTTCACCCATTTCAGCAGCTATGGTTCCCGTTATCGTCCTTACTGGTTGAAGAAGTGAGAATACTAATCTTGGTGAATTTCCGGTTACCATGAGTACCGTCATCGTTTCTCCTATAACCCTTCCAAGACCAAGCATGGTAGCTGCCACAATTCCTGAGGATGCTGCCGGAAGCACGGTCTTATATGCAGTTTGCCATTTTGTCGCACCTAGTGCGGTGGAAGCAAAACGGTAGCTTGAGGGAACAGCATTTATCGCATCCTCTGAAATGGAGATAATGGTCGGAAGACTCATAAAGGCAAGCATTATGGAACCGGTAAGTGCTGTAAGTCCTGTGTTTAATTGAAAAGTATCTTTAATAATGCCAGAAAGTAGAGTCATTCCTATAAAGCCTATGACTACGGAAGGTATGGAAGCAAGGATCTCTATTATTGGTTTTACTGTTTCCCTTACGGCCCTGGGGGCAAGTTCCCCCAAATAAAGCGCCGTTCCTATTCCAAGAGGTATAGCTATCACGATTGCCCCGAAAGAGACAAGAGCTGAACCAGCCATCAGTGGCAGCAGTCCAAACTTTTCCGGTTCTGCGGTCGGGACCCACTGCTTCCCGCCAAGAAAATCAAATATAGGGTAGCTTGCAAAGAATTTAAAAGAATTATATACAAGAAAAGTAAGGATCAGACCGAGCACGATTATAGAGACAATACCATTAAAAAAAACAAATTTGGTTATAAGAAATTTTTTAAATTTCTTGAATTTATTAATACCGCTTTTACTCATACTCCTAGATTTTATAAGATTATTTGATTATTTTTAAGTATAAAATAATCCACTACCCGATAAACACAAAATATTTAATATACACGACTTCTATATAATGGCATTAATTGACAAGATCAATTAAGCGGCACAAAACCTATTTCCCGTGCTACTGCCTGTCCTTCCTCTCCAATCACATACTCAAGAAAGGCCTCTCCGAGGTCAGTCAGGTCTGTTTCTGAGACATATATAAAAAGCTGTCTTGAAATAGGATAAGATCCATTCTGTACATTCTCGATCGAAGGTTTTACACTTTTGCTTGCATCCTCTCCGATAATATCTACGGCTTTTACACTATCATCCAGATATCCAAGTCCGATATACCCTATAGCATTTTCATTGACGGATACTTCTTCTCTTATCGACACATTGGATGCCAAATATAGTGCCTCCTGGGTATAATTATTTTCTTTGACCGTTCCATTTAACTGGACAACTCTACTTTTAAAATACCCGAATGTACCTGAGCTTGAGTCCCTCGATGTTACCAGTATTTCACCATCTTCACCGCCAACTTCACCCCAGTTGGTGATCTCGCCAGTATATATTTTTGAGATCTGTTCTATAGAAAGTTCTGTTACCGGATTGTTACTATTTATAATTACAGAAATACCATCCCATGCGACAATGAATTCCTTCACATCAATACCCTGATTTTTTGCAGTTTCGATCTCAGAATCTTTTATGGATCTTGAAGCAGTTGCAAGGTCTACGGTCTTATTTATTAGAGCTGCTATACCCGTCCCGGATCCTCCGCCAGTAACTGATATATTAACACTGGGATTATCTTTTGAATAATTTTCAACCCAGTACATCGAAACTTCAAGCAATGTATCAGAACCCTGGATGGCCAGTTCCCTATCCTTAAATTTCTCCCCGGTATTTTGTGAAGTTCCAGTCTTACAACCTGGCAGTATTACACTTGCTGAAAAAATAAATATTAGGACTATGATGGTCAGCATCCATGATCTTTTCGACATTCCAATCAATTCCTATTTTCCCCCTTTATAGCATTAATTATATAACACGATGGAATAAATGCAGAATGTATCTTCAGGTTTTATCCAGGAGTCAGATAATATATATTTTAAAGACATATTCAAAGAAGTGGTGGCGAGACGCAGAATTGAACTGCGGACACATAGATTTTCAGTCTACTGCTCTACCAACTGAGCTATCTCGCCATCAAAAAAAATGGCGGAGCTGACGGGATTCGTTCTTTCGTCTCCCTTCGGTCGCTGCAGAGACGCAGACTCCTTCGCTAAAGCTTCGTCCGTCTTTTCGAATCCAGAAAACATGGATCCACCATGTTTCCACTTACTTGCTCTACCATAACTAATGTCAAACTAATATTAAATGGCGGAGCTGACGGGATTCGAACCCGCGATCTCATGCGTGACAGGCATGTGTCCTAAACCACTAGACGACAGCTCCGCGCTTTTAAAAAGGGCCAAAATGGTGTGCGCTACAGGGCTTGAACCTGTGACCCCCTGCTTGTAAGGCAGGTGCTCTCCCAACTGAGCTAAGCGCCCCTCTGGTAGCCTGTAGGAGAATTGAACTCCTGTTGCAAGGTTGAAAACCTTGTGTCCTAACCACTAGACGAACAGGCCGTAAATGGTGAGCCGTGAAGGATTCGAACCTTCGACACCCGGATTAAAAGTCCGGTGCTCTACCAACTGAGCTAACGGCCCCTACTAATTACCAATCTAACAACCTTGCTCTAAGGCCTTTAAACGATTATTTAAATTAGCAAACGTAAAGTCTACTATAGTCAAAATGCTATGTCAATAAATAAATGGATATTATAATTAGGGGCCGTATTATAATAAAAATTATTTTTTATTCTTGACTTTTGAAGATACTTTTTCTGCTTTTTCTATGCTTTTTTCCAGGATCTCTTCACCCATTACCCTGGCTTCAAGCAAAGCAAATTTTCCACGGGCAAGAGCCTCTTTAATCATATTATTAAGTTTTTTCCTTGTCTTCAGACCAGACTCGGGGGCAAAGAGAAGTCCCATTGCTAGTCCTGCTATAGTTGCAATAACTGTAATGGTAAATATATCCCAAAAACCTATCCCGCTTTTCCTCGGATTGTAATAATGCATCTTTTTTTTCTTGTCAATCATTTTGTCTGTTCCCTGCAAATATAAGTAATAATTATTTCTTTTCTTCTATTATATTCTATTGATTATTATAAACTATTTAATGTTTATTTTTTATAGTAAGCTGACTGATTATTTTGCTATCTTTTCAAGAAGGTTTTTATTTGTTTTTTCTTATCTTTTAAAACTATGATTTTTATTTTTAAAGGCAAAAGATCTTAACCCAGAAGTTCACTCATTACTTCAAACCAGCCCCTGTTCATGATCCCGTCCGCTATAAATACATTATTATATTTTTGAAGTTCGGCTTCAAGCTCATCTTCGTGCTCTAATGCGTTTTTCATCAAAAAGAAGTATTTCACTTCATCTGCCATTTTAAGATCCTCCAGTGAATCACCCAGGGCTATGCAGTTTTTATCCTTAAAACCCCGGAGTTTCTTATCAAGTTTTACACCATTTGCCTTTGTGACGCCCTTCGGCATCAGATTATATATATGGAGCCTGTCTACTTTTAATCTAAGGTCCACCAAATTGGAAAATCCATTATCCACAAGGACCAGACTGCCATAACCCTCGGCCTCTAGTAACTTATTTGCCTTATCAAGATCTATTTCTCCAAAGAAAAGCGCATTGAATGAACGGTACCGGCTCCATTCCATCCTGCTTTCAATTTTTTCAGGAAATTCCGTCATCAGCAGTTCCATTATCCTGATAAGATCTTTTCCTTCATATGTGATATCGAAATTTTCTTTACTATTATCAAAGGTCACATGGACATCTTTACCCAGATCATATACGAGTTCGGATCCAAGCTCAGCAATATAATTATTTACTCCTATCATCTGTGCATTATAGCGGAGCTGGTATTTGTTCCTTCCTGATACAAGGACCAGGTCCCAACCTTTTTCATTTATTTTCTCAAGGAGGTTTAGAGCCTTAAAATAATATTTATCTCTCGAATCTTTGATTATGCATCCCTGGTCATTGAACAAAGTCCCGTCAAGATCGGAATAAATTACTTTAAGATCTGAAATCCCTTCTTTTATCTGTTCTTTATTATCTTTGAAAAATTTATAACATCTTTTCGTAAGTCTTGCAGCCTCAAGCAATTTCCTTTTTCCTTTCCAAATATTCCTTAATCTCCAGCATGGGGGGCCTTTCCATTTCCTCCAGCTTCAAAGGTGTAATTATATATTCTTTATTAATATATTCAATCTGGTTATAGATTTTATTTATATCTGAATTCAGTTTCACCTTATTATAATACTGGAGTTTACGGATAAGGGTCTGTAAAATCCCGAAAGACATCCTGGATAATGCAGAAATCGGTTGATTTCGGTGTACCCTTCTTTTCAGGTTCACCTGTGCAATTACATCCAGTCCGAATCTCTCAAAGATCTCGATCAACATGCCCACTTCTACGCCATATCCGGTACTGAAAGGAATGCTTTCAAGTATCTCCCTTCTACCGGCATATTCCCCGGAAAGAGGTTGAAAGACTTTACTTAGCTCGGGATAGAAAAGATTTAGCAGGGGCCGTACCAGGAGCTCGGTCACTCTTCCACCCTCACTCTTTAAATAAGAACTATCGATCTTGAGGGGCCTCCTGTAAAAACCTTTCACAAAGGATATACTGTCATCTATAAGCAGGGGACCGAGTATACCATAAACAAACCTTGGCTCGAAATTCATAATATCAGAGTCACACCATATAATAATATCCCCTTTTAGAATGGTAAGACTTTTCCAGAGAGCATCTCCCTTCCCTTCAAAGCTCCCATATTCAGCAAGGATTTTCCTGTGCTGCAATACTTTAAAT
>JALHTA010000148.1 GCA_022865545.1 Actinomycetota bacterium
AGAAAACCACTTTATTATTATAAAAATGATGAAACTTTGATGTTTGCCTCTGAAGTTAAATCCCTTTTCGAATTTACCAATGATATAAAAGAGTTCCCTCCAGGTTCTTATATGATAAATCTTTTAAAACCAGAAGTTATCAAAATAGTGGATGTAGATAACTATACCATAATCAAAGACCAGGATTTTGAGATCCAGGAGGATAAGCTGGAGGATTATCTTTTAAAATCAATGGATATGAGGATAAATGATAATAATTTAAACCTGGGAGTTTGGTTAAGTGGAGGCCTTGATTCTTCTCTTGTAGCAGCTCTTCTTAGAGAATTTACTGATAAGGTATATACCTATTCTGTCGGATATGAGGGTTCATCAGATCTGGAAGCAGCAAAAGAAGTCTCAGATTATCTTGGTACCGAACACATAGAGTATATGCTTAATACCGAAGAGTTATTTTTAAATATTCCTAAAGCTATATATCACCTGGAGTCTTTTGACGCTCCTCTAGTAAGAAGCACACTGGGCAATATGATCGTTTCAAAGATTTCCGCATCTTCAGATATTGTGTTTTCAGGGGAAGGCGGCGACGAACTTTTTGCGGGGTATGATTACTTTTTAGAGTATGGCTCCTCAAAAGTAATACAAGAAGAACTTGTAAATGCTATTAATAGTTTACACAATACAGCCTTACAAAGAGTAGATAGAACTGCAAATGCATATGGTGTTAATGTTAAACTTCCAATGTTGGATGAGAACCTACTAAATTATGTTCTAAAAATCCCTCCTAAAAACAAAGTTAGAACAAATACAGGTAAATACATACTTAGAAAGGTTGCTTCAAAATATCTACCAGATAGTATAGCGTGGAGAGATAAAGAAAAATTCTGGGAGGGTTCTGGCATAGAAGACACTTTAGAAAAAAAGATTAATACAATAATAACAGATAAAGAGTATGTAAACGATATTAAATCTCCAGATAGCCCAAATTTAAGAAATAAAGAGGAAGCATATTACTATAAGGTGTTTAATGATTATTACTCGGATATAGATATTGATAATATTCTTTCTTTTACCCAGGATTTCAATTAAGGACTTGTATACAGATAGATAATAAAAAGCCCAATTGTTAACCTATGTCGTAGCACAATGTTACCAGAAAGCACCCGTAACAGTTAGTGCAATACAGTAGGTCATCGTTTACTGATTTGGAACCAGATATTGAAAGAATTTAATCATTTTTTAGACCTATATTTCCATTTAAACCTTTACCAGAAGGCCATTTAATAATTATTTCATCCAATATTATCGTAACATTATCTTTTTCGACATTAATACTAATATTCTTATAGCTGTTTCTGTTTTTTAAAATGTTTGCCAGGCATATCGCTCTTTCTAGACCATCGCCTCTTCCGTAGTTCCATACTTCATCTGGCTGTGCAAGCCGAGAACAATCGTATATAGAATGATTGGACATATTCTCCATTATATGGATTACTTTATCGTCGCTATATTTTTTACATCCTTCAATTGACACTGGATTTCTTTCAATAGCTGCTTTTATAAAAGGGTCCCAACTGGTTCTGGAAAGATCCCTGTATGCATAAAAAGCCAGATCTGCAGTGGTGTTTTTAACTCTAATAGATTCTAGATAAGAGATAATATCTTCCCGCTCCATGTCATTTGTTAAATCAATTGATTCAGTTTTTATAAAAACCTTATCTTTCCCTGGAAGTCTAGGTTCTAAATTGCAGAATTCAAAAAGAGAAGCTAGGATCTCATTTTTATTTATATGGGGGCAATATATTTCCTCCATAAGTTTATTCATAATATTTTTATTATGAAAATCAATCTTATGTGCTTTAAAATAATCATTAAATTTGTTAAGGATGATTCTATCTTTCAATGGTTCTGAATAAAAATCATTTTCATCAATTTCTGATAAGAGTTTGTCTAAAGTGCCTTTAGCTACCCTAAAAGAACTAGTTTTTTCATGGGTATATACTTTCTCAGCACCAATATATCTTCTCTTGCCATTAACTGCATGTTCTATTTGGAAGCAATTTTGAAGATGGTTCTCCTGCCTAAGAAAGTTAAATAATATTTCATAATTAATATTAATAACCAGGAATTTCTTAAGCTTATTTTCAAATCGATTATATGATTGTATATCGATAGTTGCATTAGGATATATTTCATGGATATACCCGGAATTATGGGAAACAATAGTAATCTGCTCATTTCGCATAGCCCTCTGGGCTTTTATTGTAAGTTCGGTACCATTAAACCACATGTTCTTTGTAACTAGTCTTCTATTATTGGTTAAAAGCCCATCTTTTATGTCAATAAAATTTTGGGAATGAAGAGGTGTTGCTAGAAGATAAATGTCTTCTAAGGGAATTTTACATATAATAAACAAGGCAGCAGCATATAAAGTAGATATCGACACACACTCTCCTGCCCCCTTTTTAAAAGCATCTTTGTACTTGAATGCCTCCATTGCTTCTATTGATTCCGTTTTCCAATATGGAATTATATTAGATTTATATTTATCGATTCCAAAATGTTTTCTAATATCTATATCAAAATAATACTTATCGCCTTCATAACCAAATAATGCATTACTCCTACTGATAATATCTTCGTCCAAAAAGGATTCAAATCTGGCAATCTCCTTTTCCTTGGTGGTAAGCCCCCAGGTTTCCAAGTCCAGATTAAAATCGAAGTTATCCATGATAAATTGTTTAAGTCTTATTACCCTCCTGTATTGGGACATGCTATCAATTTCCTTGAACCATGAATTCTCCCTCCACCCCCATATTATCGGGGACATTATATTAGCCAAAACTAAACTGTACAAAAGTTCAGGGAAAATAAATATTTCCATATCAGACAGGGTGACAGCTGATGAGTACTTTTCCATATTTTGTTTATCCATCAGTACAGACACTTTTTCCTTTATAATATTCAAAATAAGATTCTACTACATAACTCAGGTTTTTACTTTTATATCAATATTCAAAGTCATCAATAATTATAAATTTATATATTTATAAAAGTATCAAGATAGGCAGCCCCAAGTATTGAAATTTCAAACCAATTTGTATGTCCAGTTTAGGCTGGTATGTTCAGCAGGAGAAAGACCTGTCAGGGTAAAAGCCAGAAGCCCTATAACCAGTAAACGCTGGGAAATGGGCTTAAGACGAGAGGGTGGCGGATGGGCTTGTAGTAGCTATGAACCGGGGTAATGCCCGGGGAGCAAAGGAGCCCTATTGTTAATAGGTCTTTTAACCAAGGAGAGGCAGGGACGAGATGATAAAGGCGTCCATAACTGCAGGAACTAAGGATAAAGATATACCTAAAGGCGAAGTCTGAATAAGACATGGAGAAGATCCCATTTCTTCGGTTGGAACAGGTGGAGTAGAGCTTGATACTAAGCTTAAAAGCGCT